>JBIIKE010000013.1:0-13984 GCA_044233365.1 Bdellovibrionales bacterium
GATGATGTGGTTGTGGGGGATTGTGTGTTTGAAGAAGTGGCAAAAAAAGCCAGCTTCATTACACCAGTTCCTGGAGGTGTTGGCCCAATGACTGTCGCGGCACTACTCGAAAATACCTATCTGGCGAGTCAGTGCGCTCGACGGTCATAAGCTATTTCCAGTTTTTCAGAGCTTCAGCAAAGAGCGGAACAACACTTAAGGTTTGAAATAAAGGCAACTGCTTTTCTTTTGGCTGGGCTATTGTGTCTGTAATCATGCATTCTGTGATTCCAGCATGTTGCATCCGGTCTATTGCAGGGGGAGATAAGACGGCGTGCGTACAGCCGACAGTGATAGTTTTTGCGCCACGAGCATTCATCATATCAACAACGCCAACTAATGTGGCTGCGGTATTAATTTCATCATCAATAATAAGGATGTCTTTACCTTCTACGTCAGCGATCATGTCTTCAAATGAAACAGTGTCTTTTGTTTCCATTGAGCGTGTTTTATTTGCGACAATCATTGGAATTCCAAGGCGCTGCGCATAGTCGGCAGAAGAGGGAACAGATCCTTTATCTGGAGCGAGAACCATCAAATTTGTGCGATCTTTTTGAATTAAGTAATCAATAAAGACTGGAAAGGCAGCGAGTTCAACACATTCTACACCAGCTTCTTCGAAAAATTTGCGACTACGATGTTTATGTAGGTCCATTACCATGACACGATCAATACCAGCGGTTTTGAGGAGTTTTGCAACTAAAGCAAATGACAAGGCTTCTCCAGGTTTTGAGCGTTTTTCTTGACGACGATAACCAAAAAATGGCATCACAGCTGTGATTCGTGTCGCACCTTCAGCAACAGCTGCTTCAGTCAGCAATAACAATTCCATGAGTGTATCATTGGCTGGATATGAAGTGGATTGGACAATATAAACGTCTTTTCCAGAGACTGAGCCTTCAATAACAATATGGGTTTCGCCATCTGCAAATGTTTCTGCATTCACAGGAATCAGTGCCCATTCAAGGGTAGTTGCAAGTTGTTTTGCAAATTCTGGCTGCGCTCGACCATGAAGAATCACTGATTCTGATGGGATTTCCATAATAGAAGGATTGAGTGATGAAGTATCGGACATAATAAAATCATTATAGCATAAACAGATGATTTTGTCGACCCCCCCGTTAACAGTTTTTGGTTATATTTGAAATATAAATATGTTGCATAATTAAAAATAAACAAGTAGGCTGTGCCGACAATAGTGAGGCACGGTGCTTCACTGTAATCTCACAAGAGGTGAGCGATGGAGAATCCCCATTATTATCAGGTATTTGACCGGAAGCACCCGGAGGGCGTTTCGGCTCCTGGTGCATTCATGGGGTGGGTCGTGCTCGACGGGCCGATCCACAAAACGAACGTCCTTCGGCATTTGCGGGATTCTGGACTCCCGCTGTTCATCTTGGAGATCAACTCCGAGAAGTATCCGGCTGCCGAAGGCCTCGTCGAAGTGGGCCGGCACGGCTGCGTCCGCGCGACGCACGGCCTTGCGGAAAAGCTTTTCCGCAACTAGCCGAACGAGCTTGCCATCACCCGTCACCCCTATTGCTGCGACACTGATTTCAAAGTCAAATGTCGCGGCCCCTGTTCTGTGTGAAGAAACGCTGCGATAGCCTTCTTCTTGCAGAATAGGGCAAGATACAGTACAGTCTCTCTGATATGGCATTACAAATCGGTATCGTCGGCCTCCCAAACGTCGGCAAATCAACCCTCTTTCAAGCACTCACCAAAACCGCTGTCCCTGCGGAAAATTTTCCGTTTTGCACGATTGACCCAAATGTTGGTGTTGTTGCAGTGCCAGATGAACGCCTCACGCTACTTTCACCGCTCGTCAAAACTGATACAGTGGTTCCAACCACGATCGAGTTTGTTGATATCGCGGGGCTCGTCTCTGGCGCCCATAAAGGAGAAGGGCTTGGGAATCAATTTTTAACCCACATTCGAGAAGTGGATGCGATTGCAGAAGTGATTCGTGTGTTTGATGATCCAAACGTTATTCATGTTGCGGGAAAAGTGGATCCAACCGATGACATGGAGACGATTCATTTAGAGCTCATGATGGCCGACATGCAAGTGCTCGAAAAACTGCGTGCCAACGCCGACAAAAAAGCCCGTGGTAACGATAAGGCCGCGATTGAAGAATTAGAAGTCATTCAATTATTGTGGGATGCGCTTGAGAATAGTCAACTGGCGAACACTGTTGAATTAACACCGCGGCAAGAAGAAATCGCTCGCACGTTTCAGCTCCTGACAAAAAAACCATTTTTGTTTGTGGTCAACACAGAAGAAGGTGGCTCAGAAGATGCTGTTCCGGCTGATATTCGCGCGCTCGGGCCGGTCGCAATTTCAGCCCGCATTGAAGCAGAGCTCGCGCAACTTGATGACGCGGATCGGATTGAATTAATGGAAGGATATGGCATGACAGAAACTGGTCTGACAAAATTAATTCGTCGCGGCTACGAAACGTTGAATCTCCAAACCTATTTCACTGCTGGAGAAAAAGAAGTGCATGCCTGGACAATTACAAAAGGCGATACTGCTCCAGTGGCTGCTGGAAAAATTCATTCAGATTTTGAAGACAAATTTATTCGCGCTGAAGTTGTCGGCTTTCAAGATTTTATTGATAACGGTGGTTGGGTCGGTAGCCGTGAAAAAGGCAAGGTCCGAATGGAAGGAAAAGACTATGTTGTACAAGACGGTGATGTCATGGTATTTCATCACTCATAATCTGCGGACGGCAATTATTTTTTGAGCACAATAATCTCGCGACCAACAACCGATTGTGGGCGTCTGTAAAAATAGGTCTCGACGATTTTTAGATTTGATTTTGCGAGCAGTTTTTTGATTGGTAGATGAATAATTTCCGCTTTGCTCAGTGTCCAAAAGGGGAGGGCGGCGACAATTGTGCCATTTTTGCTGAGCGCACGTTCTAGAATAATAAATGTATCGCGATACAATTTTTCTAATTCAAAAATTTGTTGCTCAATAGCTTTTGCGTTGGGTGTGGTTTTACCGAGATAGCCTTCAAAGACAATGCGGTCAATGGATTCTGGCGCGATGATTTTTTTTGCTAATAATTCACGCGCGTCACACACGGCAATTTTCTCAACGTATTTTCCAGTTTCTTGTTTGAGCCACTCTAGATTCTCCCGACTGTCTTCAATCGCTTTTTTGCTGACGTCTGTGCCAATAATTTTTTTGCAGCCGAGCAAGACAGCTTCTTGCAAAACAGTGCCACTGCCACAAAATGGATCCAGCACTGTGTCGTTCGATGAAGCACCGCTTACATTCAACATCATACGAGCGAGTTTCGGTGGCAACATTCCAGAGCGATCATCTCGAGCAGGTCGACCATAATCCCGATGGCTCCAGTCTTGAAACGGTTGTACAGCCAGTGTCGCACCAAATATAATTTCATCTGCAGCTTTCAAAATGACAATCTCGACACCGTTTTTCAACAACCGTTCTTTGTGGACAATAACCGACGACAACTCAACTTCCTGAGAGCTGACAAACCGACAAGAAATCTCATCCGCCTTAAAGGTTTTTTTCAATGCAATGCCAAGCGTATGCAAGGTTTTTAGTGATTTTTTTGTTGAAATTCCAGGTTCCAATGCATACAACGAAAACCCAAAATGAAATTTTGAATCGCGATTCACTCGCTCGAGTAAATAATCAGCGATGACTTCATCATCAAATGCTCCAACGACCCGCACAATTTTGGTTGTTCCACCTAAACGCATCATGAGCGCAGACGCATCAATTTCCGCATTTGTTTCAAGCCAGCCAATGGTGTTCCGTAGTTCCAATTTGGGAGCTGCAATTCCATCAGTTTTTAAAACAGTTGCTAATTCGCCAAATGATAATTTCGGGTGCGTGCCAAAGATAAAGGCGTATATATAATTTTCAGTCATGGATCCACCCTACAGCAAGATGCGTTTTTTCACAATTTGTGTTATAATTATTTTCGAATTCAATACGTATTTATGGCTTTATTTGGAAATGATCAACCGAAGAGTTTTGTTGGTGTCGACATCGGGAACTCCGCGGTGAAAATTGTCGAATTAGAAGGTGTTGGTCATCGTGCGAAGTTGGTGACATATGGGTATGTCGAACAGGATAACGAAATTATTCGAGTTGATTCCCCGCAAGCTCGCGCAAATATGATTCAGGCGCTTGGAGCAGTTTTTGCACAAGCGAATGTACGCAGCAATCAGGTGATTGCATCGTTGCCAAGTTATGCGGTCTTCACATCTATTATTCATCTACCGCGGATGAATAAAAAAGAACTCGCAACGGCTGTTCAATGGGAAGCCAAAAAGTTTGTGCCAATGCCGCTGTCGGAAATGGTTTTGGATTGGAAAATTCTGGATGAAAATGCGTTTCGCTCGACGTATGTGAGCGCCGGTGCGCAAAATCAAACCGCACAGAGGGCGATGTCACAAGCACCGCTCTCACCAGTCGCGCATTCGGCGAGTAACCCAGCGACCATTGAATCCAAAGAACAATCGTTTTATAAAATTCTCCTCACTGCCGCGCCAAAAGATTTAGTAACGCGGTATGTTGAAATTTTCAAAGCGGCGAAACTGAATCTCATTGGAATTGAAACTGAAAGCTTTGCTGCTGAACGAGCTCTCATTGGAAATGACCCAAATCCTGTCATGATTATTGACATGGGAGCAGTCGCAACAAATTTTAGTATTGTCGTTGATGGTGTGCCAATTATTCACCGAAGTATTGATATTGCCGGCAACACAATTACAAAATCAATTGCGAATAGTATGAATATTCCGGTTGATCAAGCAGAGCAATTCAAGCGTGACTTCGGACTAACAGCTCAACCAGTTCAAAATGGAACTCCAAATACCGGCGTTGTGGTGCCGCGACACATTGAATCACTCATGGCAGCTGTGATGAACGAAATTCAGTATGTGCTCAATTTGTATCAAAGCCAAACGAATGGCCCGATTGAAAAAATCGTCTTGACTGGTGGTTCAAGCTGGCTTCCGCACATTGTTGAATATATGCGCGAACGCTTGCAAGCCAAAGTATTCATTGGTGATCCATGGGCGCATGTGATGTATCCAGATCCGCTGCGCGATGTCCTGATTCAGGTCGGTCCGCGGCTGTCAGTTGCGATTGGTTTGGCGATGCGGCCGATAGTCCCATCCAGTACTGTGAAGGGTTGATTTTTAGTCTGTCTTATACTATAATCTTTGATATGAATAAAAAAGGCTTTACTCTCGTTGAACTCCTCATCGTTATTGGAATTATCGCGCTCTTGGCGATTTTGGTCTTGGTTTCCTTAAACACAACGCATCAGCGATCCCGTGATACAAAACGTATTACAGATATCAAACAAGTGCAGTTGTCTTTAGAAATGTATTGGAATGATAATGCAAATTATCCGGCTGTGACTGTTGGTACATCAAATTGGACAACGTTTGCAGAAGAATTGAAAAATTGGTTGCCGATGTTTCCACGCGACCCACAAACCAAGCAGGCATATACATACATTGTGAATCCAGAAAATACAGATCAATATATTTTAGCAGCGACACTCGAAAAAGATTCTCATGAAGGCTTGCAGCAAGATGTGGATGGTTTTGTTGGTGCGGGTTGGCTGATGATTGATTCAAACGGAAAATCAGAAGCAGTAGCGGCTGGCGGGTTCGATTGCGCAGATCCGGTGTATTGTATCGCTGGCGACGCAACAAAATAGAAAATTCCAGAATAGTGAACTACTTGTTCTTCGTCAAAAAATATTCTCACCGTAGCTATACTACGGCTCGAAGATTTTTTTCCTGCAGAACGGCGTATTTCACCTATTCTGATAATTTTCTTTCTATAGCATAAACATGTTGATCTATTTTACCGCTATTTTCTTCTTTTTAGGGACATCTGCCGGGAGCTTTTTGAATGCGGCGGTGTTGCGCTGGGGGCGGGGAGAGTCAATTGTGTTTGAGTCTGCTGATGGTGAAAGTGCTGCTAGAAAACGTACGTTGGCCCGCAGTCGCTGTCCGGAATGCGGCCATGTGCTCAGCGGGTTCGAGTTGATTCCTGTAGTTTCCTTTGTGCTGCAACGCGGGCGGTGCCGAAAGTGTCAGAAACAGTTGAGTATTCAATATCTTGTCGTCGAAATTGTTGCGGCTGTTTTAGGAGCTTTGCCGTGGATTGTGTTGTGGTTTCAATCTGCGCAGCCGAAAGTTCAAGCGATTTTTCCGTTGAATGAAACCCAAGCCGTCGTGATTGCACTGTTTTCGTGGGTGTTACTGTTTTTATTTTTGTATGATCTTCGGTATCAAATTATTTTAGATCGCGTCAGTTTGCCGGCAATTGTGGTTGCAGCGGCTGTGAGTTATTGGATATTTGGTCGGACATGGGAAAGCGTCGGTCTCGGAATGCTCGTGGCCGGTGGGTTATTCGCGCTGCAATTTATTTTGTCGCGCGGTAAGTGGATTGGTGGTGGTGATATTCGGATGGGTGTGCTGATGGGCGCGCTGCTTGGGTTGCCAAGTACGATTGCGGCCTTGTTTTTGACGTATATAATAGGAGCAGCAGTCGCACTCTATTTGCTTGCAACAGGTCGTGCGAAACGCGACACAAAAATTGCGCTCGGAACATTTATCGCGGTTGCGACTTTCATCTGCCTCTACGTCGGTGACTGGATCGCAAATTGGTATTTGGGGCTGCTTGGTTTTTAATTAGCCAGCGGTACAACTTGTGTGTGTGGCGTGTTGTTTGGTTCGTTTGGAACAGTCACAACAACATAATGAAAAAAGCTTGCTGCTTCACCACCAAGAATAGCTTGTGGATAGGCTCCGCCGCCGCCAGTGATTGTTACTGGAATTTTTTTTTCGGTCCCAGCTGCGGCTTCACCTGCGGTCAAGGAATACTCCAATGACGTATGCACGTGCCCATTAAAAATGTGATCAATTTTGTAGCCAGCAATCAGCGCAAGAAATTTTTTATTTTGTTCGCGTGAATTTGGCGTTTCATCGTCACCAACGAGTTCTTGCCCCGGAACATTGAGCGGGCGATGGAAAAACAAAAAGCGATACGGCGCAGTGCTATTGTCTAATTCTTTTTTTAGCCATTCTAATTGTGCATCAGAAAAACCAGTGCGTCGATAGGAATTATCGAGTAATGCTAGTTGCGCATTTTTATAATCAAACGAAAAATAGACCGTTTCGCCAAACACTTCCTTATAGACCTTCAAAGTCCGGCGTTCCGTTTTTTCGTCGTAGACCAAATCGTTATTTCCTGGAACGTAGTAGGTCGGAATCGATAATGTTTCAAGTTGTGCTTTCACAAGCTCCATTTTTTCTGGCTCACCATGCGACGCGACGTCGCCCACATGGACAATAAAGGCGATGTCATCACGTTGCTTCATTTCAGCAATAAAGGCATCTAAGGTTGGGCCGCCATCTTCAGTATCGCCAATCACGGCAAATTTCCACCCATCAAAATCGGCTGGTTGTTGATTCTCGGGTTCGGCTTTTTCGGTATTAACGTTTTTGGTGTCAAAAAATTGCGCAAAATTCAGAGATTGGTCGGTATTGAACTGGCGGCTGAGATCTGACCAAATAGTGCGAACATTCAGGCTGCCGAACTTCACAAAAAGGCCTATGCCAACTACAATGCAGATGAGCAAAATGGGAGTAAAACAACAGGAGAAAAGCTTTTTCATATGAATAGATCTGAAGCCAAAACACGGGTTGCGAAATTACGAGATGAAATCAATCATCATCGGTATTTGTATCACGTTCTCGACAAACAAGAAATATCAGAAGCCGCGCTCGATAGTCTGAAAAAAGAGTTATTTGATTTGGAGCAGCAGTATCCAGATTTGGTGACACCGGATTCGCCGACGCAGCGCGTTGGTGGAGAGGTGGCTAGCGGGTTCAAAAAAGTCCAGCACAGCTCACGGATGTTGTCGCTCAATGATGCGTTTGATGAAAATGATTTGAATGAGTGGGTCGAGCGCTTGAAACGATTTGATGCTGAAACAGCGGTTGGGATTGATTTTTATGTTGAACCAAAAGTGGATGGTCTCGCTATTAGTTTGATCTATATCGATGGTCGTTTGCAAACTGCAGCCACGCGCGGCAATGGTTTGATTGGTGAAGATGTGACGCATGCGATTAAAACGATTGAATCTGTGCCGCTCGCGTTGAATCCCTTGAAAAAATCTGGCACGACATTGCCCGAGCGTGTGGAAGTTCGCGGTGAAGTGTATCTCAGTAAAAAAGATTTTGACGCGATTAATAAAGAGCGGGAGAAAAATGATCTGCCATTATATATGAATCCACGGAACACTGCAGCGGGCAGTGTGCGGCAACTCGATCCGAAACTGACAGCGTCGCGTAATCTCAAATTTATTGCCTATTCGTTGCCAGTAGATCTCGGGCAAAAAACCCATGAACAGGAACACGAATTATTGCAGGAGCTTGGTTTTCGGACAGATCCATTGTGCACGCGGGTCAGTAGCATTACAGAAGTGATGAAGTTATATGAAGCCTGGCAAAAAAAACGCGAGAAGTTGACCTATCAAATCGATGGGATGGTTGTGGTTGTGAATGACAATGCTGCGTTTGCCGAATTTGGCGTCGTGGGCAAAGCGCCGCGCGGAGCAATTGCGATGAAATTTCCTGCTGAGCAGGTAACAACGATTGTTGAAGATATCCAGGTGCAGGTTGGCCGGACAGGCGTGCTGACTCCAGTTGCACACCTGCAGCCCGTGCGTGTGGCTGGAACGATTGTGAAGCGTGCGACGCTACATAATCTCGATGAAGTGCGACGATTAGATATTCGCGTAGGTGATACCGTGATTATTGAAAAAGCCGGTGACATTATTCCTGATGTTGTTGAAGTGCTCGTGAATTTGCGCGCTAAAAAAGCATTAGAATTTCAGATGCCGAAAACCTGTCCGGTGTGTGAAACGACGGTTATTCAACACGACGGCGAAGTGGCGTATGTTTGTCCGAACAAAGAGTGTCCAGCGAAAGTGCGAGAACAGCTGTATTATTTTGTGGGTAAGTCCGCATTTGATATTGATGGGCTCGGGCCGGCAATTATTGATCAGTTAATGGATAGCGCGTTAGTCGCAACAGCCGCTGATATTTTTCGCTTAAAAACCGAAGATTTATTGCCGCTTGAACGCTTTGCGGAAAAGTCGGCGGAAAATACGATTGCGGCGATTCAAGCGCGGCGCACGATTCCGCTGTCACGGTTTATTATTTCACTCGGCATCAAACATGTTGGTGTGCAAACGGCGGTGAGTCTCGCGGAAGAATTTGAAACGCTGAAAAATCTCCGACACGCTACACGTGAGGACCTTGAAGCAGTGGAAGACATCGGCCCAACTGTTGCGGACAGTATTATTGAATATCTTGAAGATCCGGCGCATCAACATTTAATCGATGACCTTGTTTCATTTGTCACCGTCGAACCGCAAAAAAAAGTCGTCGCTCCAAACGGTCCGCTGACCGGAAAGTCAATCTTGTTCACTGGAACACTCGAAACGATGACACGTTCCGAAGCGCAAGAAAAAGCCCGCGCACTTGGCGCTGATATTGAAAGCACGGTAACGAAAAATCTCAGCATTCTCGTCGTCGGCGATAAACCTGGAAGTAAACTCACAAAGGCACAAAAACTCGGCGCGCAAATCCTCACAGAACAGCAATTTTTGAAAATATTGGGACAATAGTCTCATTGTTTGTTATTCTGTATCTATGAAAGAAGGTCAATTACCACGATCACAAGAAGGCGTTCCAGACGGCGTGACTCTCCAGACGTTGTTTGCGCAGTTTCAGGAGCGTGGTTTATGGAAACGAGATGAAGCCTTGGAAGTGTTGCAGGCCGCTGCTGAAGAGCGTCTAGGGATTGACGATCTATTACAACATCCAGAACTTGCGCGGTGTCAGGGTGATCGATTTGGCTTTTGGACATTGAGTCGAGAATTTGCTGATGCTGTTATTACGTACCTCAATGATGAGTACCCTGTAGAACAAAAAACACCAGCGCCGAAAGGCCCCGCGCCAGCACCGCGGGTTGTTGTTGAAGCTCCAAAAGGGCCAGTGCTTCCTGAAATAAGTCAGAGCGCTGCTCTTGAGGCGGCGGCGCAAGCATTGCTCGATGGTGCAGATGCTGCAGGGCGCGCAGCAGAGCAAGAAAGACGACGTCTTCGTGAGGCAGTGCCAGTGAATCCACTTCCTCGTATTGAGCAGCGTCCTCCTCGGCGAGAATTTGCGTCTGTTGCTGATCAAATTCGTCAAGCTCGTGAGCATTTGTTAGAACACGGTCGTTCAACTGAAACGGTTCGTGAATTACGAGAACATCAAACGACATTTATTGAAAAATTTGATGACTATTTTCTTGGCGTGACTGATTCGGGCCCAGAAAAACATGTTGACACTGAAGGTCAGCCATTGTCTCGGATGGCGCGCATTGAAGCGGCTCCTCGTACAGGCAAGACAACGCTCGCCGCAGAAATGATTCGTCGCACAGGGTTGCGAACGGTATTTTATGTACCGTCAATTAATTTAGTTGAGCAATCAGCTCGTGAATTTGCAGAGCTGTTGCCAGGCAAAAAAATTGCGCGATATTTTGGTGAGCAGAAAGATGATTTAGATTCTGCTGATGTTATTGTGACAACCTATCAATCAGGTCAAGTAATGCTTCGTGATAGTGGTGTGCTTCCTGATACATTGCGGTCTATGCCATTGGTGTTTGCGGATGAAGGACACGAATCAACAACAGATGATCGTATGCGATTGATTCGTGACTCTTTTAGCCCAGAGGCAATTCGGATTGCCTTATCAGGAACACCTGATTATTCAAAGGTGCGCCGTCTTGTTGATTCGTATCCGACACTTATCCATCAGTTGCGCACGCCAGAAGCAAATGAATTAGGATTGCTCGCGCCATGGCAGTATTTTGTGTATGAACTCGGAGTTGATGCGTCGAGTGTTGATATTGACCGGACAGCAAGTGGCGCTGAATACAACCCCAAAAAATTGGAAAAAGTGATGAGGAAAGAGGCAGTGAATGCATTTATTGTTGAGCTACGTAATCGTCCTGAAAATAGAGAAGTCCCGGCATTAGTGACTGTGAGTTCTCAAGGGCAAGCTGCCGAACTTGCAGATGCATTGCGAGAAGCGGGTTTTCATGTGAGCGTTGTGTTAGATGACACAGAAGATCGGCAAGCTATTCTTGATGCATATGAAGCAGGTGGGCTCGATACTCTTATTACCGTCGGCGTATTATTGCGTGGTTGGGATTCGCCACGATGTAAGTTGTTAATTGATGGGGCTCCAACTCTTTCACCAGTGAAAGCAGGGCAAAAGTTTACGCGTCCTTTAACAAAAAACGATCAAGCAGTTGCTTCAATTTATTGTGTTGTCCCAAAAGGATTACGCGCATTGCCTGTATTGCCACCAGACGTATTAACAGATTCAGGTATGGAGCTTCCAACCGGAGTTGTTCAAAAGCCAAAAGATATATCAACAAATGATCTTGTGATAGAGAGTACAGAAGCAAATGGAGAAAAAATACCTGAACCGCCATCTTCAATAAAAGGGGTGAGTGTGAAATCGATTGTTTCTTTACGAGAATATGGGTCTTTTCAAAAGTTACAGGCAGAAAAAATGAACCGCCGATTATTAAGAGACATTATCTCTACCGGTGTTGAAGTAGAATATGATCACGTGTCTCAAAAAAGTGCATTTACAGACCTGATTTCGCAATACAATGTCTTTAAGCGATCGTTTTTTAATCACCCAGATTTTTATGGGTATGGGCGAATGTTGTTATGGGCACTTGGAGTGAAGGATAAAGCTGGTTTTGATACGTTAATGGCAAATAATTTTCCCAATGAGATTGCAGATGCAATGCTCATGAAAGATGAGTTGGGAGGTATTTCAAAAAATTATGTGTCCAGACGACAAGCCAGAATTGAGCGTATTCGTCGAGATGTGCGGCGTCCGGTTTCAGAAGATGTTCGGCATATTGAGAAGGCGGTAATCGCAGGATATGATAAGGCGTCTGTAAAACAAGCGTTAATGGCGATGGATCTATTGTCTGAGCACGAAGATCGCTCTCTTGAAGAAGAGGATGTGATGGTGGCGCATAAAATATTGCACGATCTGGAAAATAATCTTCATGAAAGAGAGAGATATGTTATTCATCATCGGTTGTTCCAAGAAAAAACTTTAGCTGAAATTGGCACTAGCATGAGTCTTAGTCGAGAACGTGTTCGGCAAATATTCAGAGAAGCGATCAATAAGCTAAAGATAGTATTTAAAGTAGATTAAATACTTGGATTTGTTGCCAATAAAATCAAAAATTGATAGGCTGGATTCATATGAACATCACCCCAGACGACATTCGAAAATTGGCTGAGTTGTCAAAACTCCCACTTTCAGACGCTGAAATTCCAAAGCTCCAAAAAGATATTGCTGCCAGCATTGCGCATGTCAACAAACTCAAAGAGTTGAATGTCAGCGCGATTGCCGAAACCAGTCAGATTCATTTTCAGGAATCCGTTGTCCGAAAGGACGAGCCGACAATGACATTTAAAAAAGAAGATACGGTCGCAAGTTTCCCAGAAACAGATGAGCAGGGGAATCTAGTCGTGAAAGCCGTTTTTCAAGATACTGAAACACTCACTGAATAGATTCTATGAACCCAACACAGATGACACTTGCCGAGCTCCGAGAAGCGCTCGATACAAAAAAAATTTCAGCCACAGAGCTAGCAGATTTTTATTTGCAGCGTATTGAACAAACCAATCCTGAGTTGAATAGTTTTATTACTGTGACTGCCGACCATGCGCGTGAGCGAGCCGAACATGCACAAAAAGAAATTGATGCTGGGAATGCTGGGGCGCTGACGGGTATTCCATATGCCGCCAAAGATTTATTTTGTACTCATGGTATCAAGACTACGGCTGGCTCCGCAGTCTTAAAAAACTACGTTCCGCTCTACAACGCAACCGTTGTCGAAGATTTAATCGACGCGCCGCTGCTCGGAAAATTAAACCTTGATGAATTTGCTGCTGGAACGACAGGTGAGTATTCGGCATTTGGCGCAACAAAAAATCCGTATTCATTGGAGAATGTTGCTGGCGGTTCGTCTTCTGGTTCAGTTGCGAGTGTTGCAAGTGGACAAACACCGTGGGCGTGGGGAACAGATACTGGCGGGAGCATTCGCTTGCCAGCGGGCTTTACACACACCGTTGGTTTTAAGCCAACCTATGGGACCTATTCGCGGTATGGAGTGGTGCCAATGGTCAGTTCACTGGATACGATTGGAACAATCACGCGCTCAGTTGAAGATGCTGCGTATTTACTCGAACATCTTGCACACCGCGACCCACTAGACACAACAACTCGTGATGTGGAAAATCAAAAAGGATTAACCGAACGGGTGAAGCAGGGAGATCTGCGTGGGATGAAATTTGGTGTACCAAAAGAATTTATGGAGTTGGACGGCATGGAAACAGCTGTTAAAGAATCATTTATGCTCGCGCTCCAAAAAATTCAACAGGCTGGAGCTGAAATTGTTGAAGTGTCATTGCCGCACGCACCGTATGCGATTAACGCGTACTATGTTATTACGCCTTCTGAAATGAGCAGTAATCTCGCGAAATATGATGGCCTGCAATTTGGCACACGCGGTGATGGCAAAACCCTCGACGAAGTGATTTTGAACGCGCGTTCGAAATTTGGCGTTGAAGTGAAACGGCGGATTTTGGTTGGCACCTATACATTATCTGCAGGTTATGATGATAAGCTCTATCACATCGCATCAAAAGTCCGCACACTGATCATCAACGATTTTGCAGCGGCTTTTACTCAGGTTGATGCGATTTTGTGTCCAAGCGCGCCGAATACGGCGTTCAAGCTTGGTGAAAATGCTGATGATCCACTTGCGATGTGGCTCGCTGACA
>JBIIKE010000082.1:0-3510 GCA_044233365.1 Bdellovibrionales bacterium
GCGCTTCAACACTCCAGTCAGCTCCAGCTCGTTGATTACTGACTGGAACAAGTACATAAAGCGCAGTCGTCCCTTTTGGCGCCATTGAATCGTCAGTTGCCGCAGTATTCACAACATAGAAACTCACATCATCACCTTGTGGTTTTTCTGCGACCATATTTTCAACAAATGTGCGATAGTCTTTTGAAAAAGAGATTGTGTTGTGTTCTAACGGATAGGTGGTGTCAACGGCAAAATACATCACCATTGTTGAGCAACTGTATTTCGCTTTTTCTAGTTTTGCTGGAGTCCATTTTTTCAATGTATTTTTTGGAAACAAATTCAAAAATGCATATGACACATCAGCATTAATCACAATATCATCAGCTCGTTTTTCTTCTCCATTTTCTAAGCGCACTCCGACTGTTGCGCCATTTTCAACAATAATTTCCGCAACCGGTGTATTAAAATGAATCCGCGCACCAAGCTCTTGCGCTGCTTTTGCAAGTCCATGAGACAGTTGATTTAATCCACCTTTCACATGAAACACACCAAAGTGGTGTTCCATGTATGGCAAAATGGAAAACAGCGCTGGAGCCACCCACGGAGACATGCCGATGTATTTCGATTGAAAGGTAAATAACAATTGTAATCGTTCATCATCAAAATACTCTGCGAGTCGATCCATCACTGACTTTCCAAGCCCCATTGACGGAATCGCTGCAAACACACGGCGATCAAATAAATCCTTGAACCCAAAATAACGCTTTTGTAATAGCGGGAAAATTTTGGCGAAACGCTTTTCTTCATCAGCTAAGAAACGATCATATTGCACGCCATTTCCTGGAAACAACTTCTCAATCTGCTCTCGCACATGCGCGCGATCAACTGTCATATCGATTTCAAAATCAGTAAACTGCAGTTTCAGCATTGTCTCTAATGGCATCAAGGTAACATAATCTGCCATTGTGAGGCCAACTTCTAAAAATAACTCTTCATAAATCCGCGGCAGTGCTAAAATTGTTGGACCAGTATCAAACTTCCATTCATCATTCGGGCCAAGAGTGAGCAATGCATTCCGACCACCAACACGATCGGCTTTTTCATACACATCAACGCTATATCCTCGACCAGCAAGAAGCATCGCTGCAGCGAGTCCACCCGGACCTCCTCCAATAATGATCACTGTTTTTTTCATATCTATCACTATTACTTTTTGAAATCTGCTTTACCAATTCGATCAATCTCTTCAAACCAGACTCGATACCCTTCTGACCCTGGGTGGAATAGATCTGCTGCAAATGTTTGATGCATATCAATGACAAATGGATCAACGCTTGGATCTTTATAAAAATTGGCATGAGTAAATACTGGATCATTCACAATTGCTTTCTCCCAAATTTCATTCGCAACTCGTGAACGCCAAGAATACCATAAACCAACCGGTCTTGGCCAAATGCCAGCAGAACCAATATTACCTCCATGAATCAACACAATATCGTCAGACAATGGACGAACGCTGCCCAAAACAGCCGGCAATTCACGCTCAACTTGCTTCATTGTTGTTGCACGGACAATATCATTCCCACCGATATGTAAAAATATGCGGTCGTATTTTTTATCACGCTGAATCCGCGGATCTTGTAGTTGCGTCGCAATATCGTGCAATCGGGCGCCAGAAACAGAAATGTTTGTGATATCCGCTGTAGGATTGGCCGCGCCAAAACGACCAGCCACACTATCCTCCGACTTCACTGCACCAACACCAACGCCACTACTATCTCCAAGTACTAACACTCGGTGTGTTGGGTTTTCTGGATGCTGTTCATACGCAGTTGAATCTTTGACCAACTGAACACCGATATCAATAAAATGCCGCATCCGAATATAAGAATAGACACTATAGAGAAGAAACAACAGGACAATGCAAAGCAACAGTTTGGTCAAAATAGAAAGCGGAAATAGTTGCATAGCCCTCCATTAACTTATGCGGTCTTTCGGTCTATCCACGCACAATATAGAACAGTCACTGGGAAAGCAACGATCATCGCGATTTTTCCAAAAAAGCCAAATGCCCAAAAATGACGAGAAACAAATCGGAAGAAAATATACAAGATTGGCGTTGTTACAAGTGATGCAAATCCTGATGTGACTAAGCCAGTCATAATCACCACTGCTAATGAGCGATAGGTTTCACTCAAAATAGCAAGTGGCAGCAAAGAAGCCACCGCAGTAAATGTAGTCATTAATACCGGACGCAAACGAATTCCTGCTGCATAAGAAATCGCCTCTTTTTCATCCCAACCATTTTCTTCAATTTTTTGACGTGCGGCATCAATCAAGAAAATTGCAACATTTTCAACCAAGCCGACCAAAATAATTAAGCCAATAATTTCCAAGAATCCAAACTGTCCATTCGCAAACCACGCAAGACCTGGGAACATTCCAACGAACGTCAACGGAATAGTGAACAAAATGGTGAATGGTTGAGTAAATGAATTAAAGAACACAGCCAGCACAATATACGACAAGACAATGGCAAGTAGCAGAGCAATGAACAAATCTTGAAATGATTTATTCGCAGAGGCTGTTGAGCCTTCAGAATATTGTTCGATATCACTCACTTCTAAACCGAGCTGCTTCAAAGCTGCTCCATCGTCTTTTTGAAAATAATCGAGCGCCGCTGATGTAACCATTGCAGCGGTTTGCTGGTCATTCTTCCCCTCTTTCAAACGAGCTTGAACAAGCGCGACAGTTTTTCCGTTTGAACGACGAATCGCTGCCTCACTATTCACCTCTCGGACATCAGCAATGTCTCTCACACGCACCGTTTCAATCGGTGTTTTTAATACAACAATATCTCGAATTGCATCCAGACTGTCCGGATTCTCCGCATTGGTGTCTAAGATAATTTGCAAGCTCGTACCATCATCTTCCAGTGTTCCGACTTTTTTATTGTCGTTCACAGCATACGCATTGCGAATCGCAGAATTCACCAACAAGCCAAGTGGCGCACCAGACACTACCAGCTGCTTTTCTTGAAGCTTTTGACGATTCAACACAACTTCAACTGATTTTTGCTCCTTATTTGTATATCCATCATCAATCGCCGTAACAATTTTATTCTCTGCTGCACACTGCGCATCAACTGTAGCGGCACCATTTACAAAACATAAATCTTTCAAGGCAGAACCGACTGCCAACGCGGCATCACGACGAACTGTTGCCTCTTTTGACGCAATTGCGAGGGCCACTTCATATGACGCTTGTGGGCCACCGATACTTTCAACGGTGACTTGTAGATCATAGAAATTTTTTGCAATATCTGCGTCGGCAATCTGTTGACGCACAGCATTACGAATCTCTGTTGCAGAACGATTATCTGTACGATCTTTTTTTGGATCAAGTCGCATCGAATACGTACCGCCATCACCCAGTGGAAAAATATTCAACACATCTTCTTCTTTTTGTATGACAGAATACAACTCTTGCTCTCGCTCTGCTTTTTGACTATTTGTTGCATCTGGAAAA
>JBIIKE010000083.1:0-3487 GCA_044233365.1 Bdellovibrionales bacterium
CAGAATATTGTGAAAAGGCATTCACAATATTACTGAGCTTCAGCGACGCTAATTCTTTTGAAGCAGCAGACACAACCACTCGAATATTCACATCAAAGCCTGACTTGCTGGTTTTTTCTTCTAACAGTTTCACCACTTCTTCTTCCGCTGGTGACAACCGATAGTCCCTGCCAGTATTCGAATCAATTTCTCCTTTTTTATGCTCACCTTGGCTGACAATTTGAAAATAAAATTCTTTTAAGAACCACCCAACAGTGGTGTTGTTAAATCGTGATGTGATATTGCCAATTTTTTTGCCTTGTTGCATTTCTCGTGCAACTCGTGCCGGCTCTTTATGCCACTTGGCTTTCGCTGGTCGCAAAATATATTGGATGGCTGCGCCTTCATGTTTTTCAAATTTCGACAATACATTTGTCAGTGAACTGATCGGATCCGTTTCTAAACGGTCATACGTCTGAATTTGAAAAATATACGATTTTTTGAGCGTAATGTTTGACGTGACAATTTCACCACGCGCATCAAAAATATTATAGTCTTCCACACTGGTAATTTCAGCAGATTCATATTGTGCATGCAGCTGTTGTTCAAAATATTGACGCAAAAATTTTGGGACTGCGGCATAAAATGTCACAAGCCCGTCTTTATCCGCTACAATTTCTAAAGAAAATTGATCAGATCGACCAAACCAAAATGCGGACCACCCAGTTTGCGGCTGCATCCCGCCGAGTGTTGAAAAAAATGTTTCTGCAACGGCGATTTTTTGCTTGATGGTATCTTGGGTCCATTGCTCATTCCCATCTTCTTGGCCTTCTTTTGGAACAGTAATGCGCAACACCTCCATGTGAAAGGCTCGAGTTTTGTTCACAGTGCGATGTAAATAGAAACGCAACACAAAAGACGCGATAGTCAAAAACAATAGTGATGCAAGAACATACAACATGAGTAATATCACAGGACTCAAGGTGGCGAGAAAATCGATCATGTGCGCGAACAGTTAGACAACGTCAACCCGTTTCTTAGCTTCTTTTTTGACTTTTTTCTGGAGCTTCATAATTTCATCGGTTTTTATTTTGGATTCTTGTTCAAGAAAATAACGATTGACACGCGGAATCATTGCGAGCCAACTGCGAATCAAATCAAGGACTTTACGGGTGGTTGCTCGAAAGGTGACAACAAGTTTTTCAATCGAGTGCGCAACTTCTTCGCCTTTTTGTCGAAATGCAATCTGCTCTTGCGGTGTCATGGATTGATAAATGTCCGTCAGGTCTTCTGTGAGCAAATCTTCTACTTCTTTTAATGTCGCGGATTTACTGAGTGCAGCTGGAATAGTTTGCGTGGCCGATTTGCGTTTAAACCCAACACGCTGTTGTTCTTGCGGCTGTGGCGCATTCAGCTCTTGTTGCAACGCTGGTGCAACGTCGAGCTGGACATCAACAGGCTGTGACTGTTCAACTGGCGCAACAACAACTGGAGCTGAATCTGGTTGCAGGCCTTGCACTTCAGGTACAGCAATTGGAGCTGCAACAACCTCGGGCACAGAAACCGCCGGAGTTTCAGTTTTTTGTTCGGGAGTTTTTGCCATATTCATGGATGACTGTACCACTTTTTGCTTGCACATGCAACTAGCACAGGCTATACTTCGCTGAGTAAAAGCTTTTTGCTATGGGTCTCAAAAAAATAAAACAAAATAATGTAGAGTGGGTAGATATCGTGCGGCCATCCCATCGGGATCGCGACTATCTTGAACAAGGTTGTAATTTTCAAGATGTCGATATTGAATATGCCTTCGCATCCACGCTGCGTTCAAAAATTGCACCGCGACCACAATATACATTTTTAGTCTTAATGGTTCCATACTATTTAGATAATAAGGAAACAATTGACCTTCATGAGGTTGATGTGTTTATGAGCGCGAAACAACTAATCACCATTCATTTAAGTGCTATCGCGGAAATTACTGAACTCAGCATGGATCTTCAAGAAAATACCGTTGCACGAAAAGAGCTATTCAGCGGCGGCACAAAGCATGTCTTATTTGTTATTTTAGAATCACTTCTTGATCACACTGACCTCATGATTGACACAGTCAATGATCGTCTTGAGCGTTTAAAAAAAGACATTTTTGCAGGCAATCATGGCCCAGAAATGGTGCAGGCAACATTGAAGATGCGGCATGCAGTAATGGAAATGCGAAAATCTGTCCGTGGGTTTCTGACTATCCTCAAGCATTTGCAAGGACTGCGGCACTTCGAATATTTTTCTTCTCTCCATGATTACGCGAACGAACTATGGGAAGAGTTGGAATCTAATAAAGAACTCATCGAAGCACTGGAAGATGCCAATGAAACTCTGATTACGCATAGCCTGAATAATTTTTTAAAGACCCTTACACTATTTTCAACTGCCTTGTTGCCAGCATCGGTTACCGCTGGAATTTTTGGCATGAACGCCCGTCACATGCCATTTGTGAATGATGACTATGATTTTTGGATCATGCTCGCGATTGTCTTTGCATCGAGTTTGTGTGTATTTGGGGTATTTGCCTGGAAACGCCGCATGCAGTAGTCTGAAAATATGATGGACATTCGACTACACAACACCATGAGTGGTGAACTTGAGGTGGTAGAGCCGCTGGTAGAAGGAAAAATTTCTCTCTACACCTGCGGACTAACTGTTTATGATTATGGACACATTGGGAATTTTCGCGCGTTTATTTTTTATGATGTGCTGCGACGTACACTAGAACAAGCTGGATATCGGGTTGACCATGTAATGAATGTAACAGATGTTGGGCATTTAGTTTCTGATGCAGATGATGGTGAAGACAAGCTCGAAAAAGGCGCTGCTCGCGAAGGTCGAACTGCGTGGGAAATTGCGAGTTATTATATTGAAGCGTATCACACCGATCGTGAGCGATTGAACATTCTCCCCCCATCTGTCAAAGAGCCTCGGGCGACAGATTATATTCGACAGCAAATTGCGTTGGTTGAAACATTAGAAGCTGGCGGTTTTACATACACCATTTCCGATGGTGTGTATTTTGATACCAGTCGACTGTCTGACTACGGGAAACTCGCGCATTTAGATATTGAAGGCCTACAAGCTGGCGCACGTGTCGAAATGAATCCTGAGAAAAAAAATGTCACCGATTTTGCGTTGTGGAAATTTTCTCCAACGAATGCAAAGCGTGATATGGAATGGAACTCTCCATGGGGCGTTGGGTTTCCTGGTTGGCATCTCGAATGTTCCGCAATGGCCATGGATCTTCTCGGAGAAACAATTGATATTCATTGTGGCGGCATTGATCATATTCCTGTGCATCACACAAATGAAATTGCACAATCTGAAGCGGCAACTGGAAAAGAGTTTGCTCGCATGTGGATGCACGCAGAATTTTTGCTTGTTGATGGTGGCAAAATGAGTAAGTCAAAAGAAAATTTTTATACTGTGCAAGATTTAATTGACCGTGGCTACAACCCACTCGCCT
>JBIIKE010000084.1:0-3396 GCA_044233365.1 Bdellovibrionales bacterium
TTGCGGAAAAACAACTGACGAGCACAACTGCGAGCCTCACTGATGTTGAACGTGAACGGAAGGCAGAAAGTAGCACCAGCACAGACTCGCGCGATAAAAACATGGCGGCCTGGAGTCAGCAAATGGCTGTGTTTGAAACCGAAATCACAAAAACAGATTCAGAAATGAATGCGATTCGCGCGCATATTGATGCATTTAATCAAGAAGAAGAAGCAAAAAAAACCTCACTGCTCGCGATTCAAGCCGATATGCGGAGTGCGCAACGAACAGTCAATAATTTGAGCAGTGAACGCAACACACTCGACATTCGTCTCGCAAAAATTGAAACACGCAAAGAAGATATTGTTGCATCACTCACTCGAGAAGTGCCAACTGATTTACACCAAACAATTTTTTCATACACTCCAGAGTCATTAGACAATCGTGGTGAACTTGAAAAGCGGATGATTGCCCTGACTCGAAAACTTGAAGCCATCGGAACAGTCGATGAGGAAACCGTGAATGAATACAACGCAACTCAAGAACGCTATACATTCTTGAAAGATCAAATTACTGACCTTGATAAAACAATCACTGAATTAGAAGTGATTATTGACGAACTCGATAAAACCATCCACACGCAATTTCAGCGCAACTTTAAAAAAATCAATGAGAGTTTTAATGATTTTTTTAGCATCTTATTTGAAGGTGGCAGCGGAACATTATCATTACTAACTGAAGAAGAGCTTCCAGAAACAGAAGAATCTACAACTCAAGAAGGAAACGAAAACAACGCAGAGCAATCTGAGCAGGCGCGCGAATTCATTGGTAAGAAAAAGAAAAAACAAAAGTTGATTTCTGGAATTGATGTGGTCGTGAATCCTCCACGCAAAAAAATCACCAACATCGCCTCGTTAAGTGGCGGTGAAAAATCATTGGTTGCTGTGGCTTTATTGTGTGCAATTATTGATAACAACCCCGCTCCATTTGTTGTTCTCGACGAAGTTGAAGCGGCGCTCGACGAAGAAAACTCAGAAAAACTTGCTGCAATTCTCAAAGAGCTATCAAAGAAAACCCAGATTATTATCATCACCCATAACCGCGTCACCATGCGCCAAGCCGACATGCTGTACGGCGTCACTGTTGGGAAGGAAGGGAAATCTCATATTCTGAGCGTTGAATTGAAAGACGCTGAGCAGATGGTTGAAGCAGAAAGTCCTGAGGTAATAAAATAATACACGCGCTACTCAATACCTTGATTTTTAGGTGTATTTTTGCTATACTGACTATATTATATATAAAAAAATAAAAATATGGTTGAAGGTTTTCGAAGAAATATTGAATCGCCTGTTCCAGAAGGGTATCAAAAAATTGACACGCTCTATCAAGAGCTCTCAGCACTTGGGTATAAAAATGCTGATGAAGTAAGAGACTTTATCACTGCAGCAGGTGAAGACTTGCTTGCAGAAGACTTATTACTAGAAGATCACCTTAGAGAACCGGATCTGCGAATTACAAACTGGCGAGTCAGCGACGCGCTCTACGCGGCAATTCAACTCACAATTGAAGACGAAAAAAGAAAAAAAATAGCAAAAACAGCTCCAGATCATACTGCAGCAATGGCAGATGTGTATGAAAAGGCAGCTTCAGTCAGGGCCTTGTCACGAACATTATTTCGCACTGCTTTTCCGAAACCTTTGCCGGCATGGCTTCTATACGGCCCCCTGGATTCCATTGGAGCCCGACACAGAGATATCATGGATCAAGTTATGGAGACGACCGACCCGCTCGGACAAATTGCATTGCTTCAAGGTGGGATTGATGAATTACAGCAAGAAGTCGAAAAATACAAAGCGGCATACGAAGCAGCTCAGTCCCAATAATATTGACAAAAGAGCTCATTATTGGTACTCTCCGGCATGAACATCGCAGGGTGCTTATACAAGCAACCTCGTTGCCTATTTAATATCAGTGCATGATCTCTGCCTCATAAGCACACAAGGCAAGTCATGCGGGAAATAATATCCTTATGTTAGTGATCCGACTCCAACCAATTGGACGAAAAAATCAAAAGAAGTTTCGTTTGATTCTTCAAGAACGAACCCAAGCTCCAAAAGCCAAGGCTCAGGAAATTCTCGGTTCTTATGATCCACATTTAAAAGAACGTAAAGACCAAGTCACATTAAAAACCGATCGCATCAAATACTGGCTCGGTTTCGGCGCACAACCGTCAAACACTGTTCATAACATGCTCATTGAATTTGGTGTGATTGAAGGAGATAAACGTCGCTCAGTATTCAACAAGAAAGCTGAACCAGAAGCAGTTGTTGAAGAAGCTGCACCAGCTGAAGAAGCTCCTGCGACAGAAGAAAAGAAGGAAGAAGCACCAGCTGAAGAAGCCAAAGCGGAATAGCACAGCAAACAGAGCAACAAAAAGCCTCGTCAATCTGCGGGGCTTTTTGATTGACGAACCCCCTCCAGAATGGTATACTATTTTTACTGTACACTCCGGTGTACGAGCATATTAAACAGTTATGTAACAATCCTCATATGGAGAAAGACCAAGAGTTTGTAGAATTCGTTGTCAAAGCAATTGTTGACAACCCAGAAGCTGTGTCGACCGTCCGCACAGTTGATGAAATGGGTGTTCTGATTACCCTCACCGTCGATACCAATGACCTCGGCCAAGTAATCGGTCGTCAAGGCCAAACAGCAAAAGCCATCCGCACACTACTCCGCGTTGTTGGTGCGAAAAACCAGGCTCGTGTGAACCTGAAAATCAATGAACCAGAAGGCTCACGCCCAAAACGTTCATTTGAACAAAACAGCACAGAAATGTCTGTTGACCAAGCGACCCCAGCCTTTGAACAGCAACCAGCTGCTCCAATGACTCCAACCAGCAGCGCAATCGATAATCTCGATCTGTAATCTGCCTCAAGAGCACCCCACAATGGGGTGTTTTTGTTTTAGGTAGTTTTGAGCTATACTGAGCAGGCAATCTGTTATTTATCCTTTATTTATGAACATGAATTCCCAACAATCACGCATGTTGATGCTCGGAGGCGGAGCTATCATCATACTCTTATTGATCATCGGCATCGTCCTTTCAATGACGAGTCCGTTAAAACCAGTTCGTGGCTTTCTCAGCGCAGTGGAAGGCCAGAAAAAAGATGAAGCGCTGGCTTATGTCAAAGAATCAATTGATCAAGCAGCCAAAGATGATATTGCATTTTTTGTCGATGACTGGATGACAGCTGGAAAAGCAACCGTCGAAATTGAAAAAACCGACGCCTATAATGTAAACACACCAGAAGGCGATGCCACTGCGACATTTGATCCGACACCAAAATACTGGTCACACAATGCTCGAGTCTTTTTGACTGTCGGTTTTGAAGAGTTTGATGACCCAGTGATGTT
>JBIIKE010000086.1:0-3291 GCA_044233365.1 Bdellovibrionales bacterium
AATCGCAACGATTGTTGCTGAAGTTGGTGAAGATTGGCTGAAGGGCTGCAACGCGGTGCTTGGTGTTGTACATGGATCTGAATTAGTGTTCACACATTCAGGCTCAGTACTTGGATTGCTCAGTGTGAAAAAACAGTTGGTAGATATCATTGAACCAGATTCACGCATCGCGGAATTAAACCCATTGAAATTTTTTGGGAATGTCATTAGCGGTCAGCTACCAGATAATGGCTCAGTGTTTTTTGGCACTGACGCAATGATGGATTATTTGAGCCGTGAAACAGTTCGGCGTATTTTGGAATCAGATGTAGCACTTGATGCAATTACCGAATTTCAAAGCCTGTTGGCAGTTGATACGCATGACCGAAATTTTGTTGGGATGCTGATGCGCCGCACGGAAACAAAGCGACCTTCGTTTGCCGCTGGTGTGGCTAGTGGAACTGAAGCATCTGCAGCTTTGCGTGGTGGAACCGGCGGTGGAATGAAGCCCTCTGTTGGAGTATCTGGCGTAGACACTCCTCTTAGCGGTGATGGATTGACTGATGCAGATTCAATGTCATCTTTAATGGACCGTGAACAAGAAACCGCAGAATTATTAACCTCGTCTGTCTGGCCAACCTTGAAAAAATCAATCATGGAATATGCGCAAGGCGTTGTTGGCGGATCTGCAAGCGAGAAAAAATCTGCTGCGCGTGATCGTGAAACAACACCTGATCGGTTTGATCGTGATGATGTACTGGCTTCTGCAAAAACCAGTGCTGGTCGTAGCGTGAGTGCAAACACTGGAGCCGCGACCAAGGCTGCTGGATTTGCCAAACAAGCTGGTGTGATGCTGATGGCTGGATTAACTTTATTATCTCGTGGGTTAATTGCTGTATGGGCACTGATTGTCCAATTGATCAATAGCGCCCGTGGTCGAGGATCTAGTTCGTCATATGGAAGCAATGGCAACGGTGGCTCTCGCCGATCCAGTGGCTTACCATCATTTAGTTGGGGTCGTATTCAGGAATCGATCGTGCATGGCCTCACTGCCCTGTTGCGTTGGTTTGGTCGATTAACAATATTACAAAAAATCTTTGTCGTGTTAGCACTGGCTGTATTAGTGGTGTTTAGTCAGTCTGTTGTAACCAAAAGCTTGTCGAATGGTTCAGATGAAAAAGCTGATGAATATGCACAAATCATGAATCAGGTTGATGTGAAGATTAATGAAGGGAAAGCTGCTGAGTTGGTCAATGGTGATAGTCGAACAAAATATGCTGAAGCGAAGACTCTTCTCGCAACAATTCCGAAAGATTCGAAGGTCTATAAAGAACGTGGTGAAGAAATTGAAAAAGTCATTGCTGGTGAATTACAAAAGAGCAATAAAATATCGGACTTGGGCGAACTGCAACCGGTTATTGATTATTCTAGTATTAGTTCGGCGATTCGCGTGAAGCAGATGATGCTGTTAGGCGCGTCGTTGTATGCCTTTGATGCCAACAATGGCTCTGTCTATCGTGGTAATTTAGAAAACAATGAAGTAACCACCGCAATTAGCAATGCAGCAAACGGCGCTTATGTTGCAGCTAGTAAGGCATCACCAGGAACTGGCATGGTCCTTGGAAATAATGTTGTCAGTACCTTTAATCCCGTGACACAAACAATTACAAATGCAAATTTGAGCTTCACAACCACTCCACAATCATTGGTTGATGTGACTGTCTTTGGAAATCGTGTCTATACATTAGATAGTGGCGCAAATCAAATTGTTCGTAATCGAAAAAATGGCGATGTCTTTCAAGGTGGTGAAAATTGGCTCACTGATTCAAGCGCGTCTGTTCGAGACGGCGTTGCAATGGCGATTGATGGTGCTGTGTATGTGCTTAACAACAATGGCTCTGCGTCAAAATTTGAAGGTGGGAAAAAATCAGACTTCTCCCTCGCAACTGTTGATCCTGCATTATCCAGTGGTGTGAGTATTGCAACGGATGAAAATGCAACGAATCTCTATGTGGCGGATCGTGACAATAAACGGGTGGTTGTCTTCAAAAAAACTGGCGAGCTGGTCAATCAATACGCCTCTCCTTCGTTTGAAGGCATGACTGACATTGTGGTTGATGAACCAAATAAAAAAATCTACGTCTTAACAGAGACTGGAAAAGTCTACCAAGTAGCAATTCAATAAATACATTCTATGAAACGATTTTTCTTTGGGCTCTTTTTCTTCTCTGCGCTTCTTATCTTGCCTGGTTGTGATATACAATCTGCACTCCCCGATTCACTAAATTCAAAGTCAGATCTGAAAACAAAAACCAAGTCAGCGCTACGTGCAGTTGATCAGAAATTTGATAAAGGCAATAGCCGAATCGTGATTGTCCCTGGATATGGAACACCAGTACTTGGCAGTGAATCATATGAAGCCTATGTCAAAAAAGCGGTGGCCTATGTGAATGATGAGGCAAATAATGTGGTTGCTGTTGTGTTTACTGGCTCTTACACGGATAATAAAAATCTATCTGAAGCAGAAGCGCTCTATCGCGGATTTGATGAATATGCAGACATTGGCGGGTTGCAAAAAGACGGCATAGACTTCTATAAAGAAGAATGCGCGATTACCACTTGGCAAAATATCGAAAATAGTAAGGCGGTTGTTGATAACAAAAAAACCTCTTATGACTCTGTGACTATTTTTGGTGATGAGGGTCGCAAAGAAAAGCTGATTGGCTATGGGAACACCGTCTTTAATAAAGACATTGTGAAAGATCGGTCTGTGGTGTCTGTTGATTATGTCGGACACGGATTTAGCAAAAGCGTGCAGAGTGATTCTGAGCGCGGTGTAGTGTTTGCTGCCGAAATCGCTGCCGCCTATAACAGTGACTTACAAGACGCTCTGTTAAAAGAGCGCATTGGAACGTGGACAAAAAAATACAAATACGACGTTGCAGATAATTTAGTGAAAAAGGGCTGCACTGAATTTGCCGCATACCAATAGCACTCGCCCGCTGTGTAGCGACTGCCTATTTCTTTTTCTTTGCCTTGTCTTTCTCAGGTTTTCCAAAATTTTCAATCACCTCTTTTACAACATATGAATTCGGCACAATAATGGTTGATGCATCTGTTTTTAAAATTGTGTGACGCCATGTAATGTCCGTGATAATCCCCTGCTTTTTTGATGGCAACTCAATCTCATCACCGAGTTTCATTTTTTTTGATGCGAGAATATTCAAACCAGCAAACACATTTGTTAATGTATCTTGCAAACCAAGCGCAACTGCCAAGCCTCCAACGCCCAAGGCTGTGAGAATCGGCGTA
>JBIIKE010000087.1:0-3200 GCA_044233365.1 Bdellovibrionales bacterium
TTTGTTGATTGATTATGCAATTCCATCATCCAACCAAACAAAATCATCATGGCGTTGAGTGAGAACATGAGCACCAAACTAATCGCGTCATACATTCCAGTCAGCATCGCGATGACAACAATCATCAGTGAAGAACTGAGAGAGTATTCAATCCAACGTGCATAGTTCGCTCCTTTTTTGAGATTGCGAACATACCACTGAAATATTCCTGGCAGCGAAACCAATAAATGCGCTAGCGCAGACAGCGCAAGAAACCCTGCAACGAGCGGACCAACTTGCACCATGCCAAGCTCTTCGATGTTTTGAGCAAGCATCATTGTCTGTGGATCAAATTCCACAAACAAGGTTGTCAGCGGCAATGAAAAATCGCTGCTGAGCGCAAACATGAGCCCTGCTTGAATCGCATGCAAGAAAAACATTGCGATATTCCAACGACGTAAATTTGTAAACTTTTTAGACTCTGATTGTTGTTTTGCCATATCCTCCTTTTTTTATTCATTTTGATTATACTCTTACTAGATAGTATACAAGATTTATTACAAAGTGCGAAGTCAAAACATTGACTTTCCCTCAAAAAACCAGTATCATGCGTCGGTTATCTTAACTCTACAACTATGTCTGTCGCAATCCGATTTAATGAAGTTACCTACAAATACGGTGAGAAAAAAATGATTCTTGATGAAGCGAGTTTTTCTGTACGTGAAAACAGCAAAGTGACGATTATGGGTCAAAATGGTGCTGGAAAAAGTACTATTTTTAAAATGATCACCGGTGAGCTCAAGCCAGAAAAGGGGCTGATTCATATTAAAGATGGCGCAAGCATTGGTATTGCGATGCAGGTCATTCCACGAGATTGCTTGGAGCTCAGCATTTCTGATTTTTTTGCGCGCGCATTTGAAGGTGAAACGATTTATGACCTTGACCGACGGATTGCAAAAGCCTTTGACGCAGTCAATCTGAATCTCCCACTGGATTGGATTGTCGGAAAACTCTCCGGCGGCCAACAAGCCCGTCTGCTTCTTGCCTATGCGCTCGTACAAAATCCAGACATTTTATTGCTTGATGAGCCAACAAATAACTTAGACGAAGACGGGATTAATCACTTGATTGGATTTTTAATCGGTTACGAAAAAACCGTGATTGTTATTTCGCATGACGCAACATTTTTAAATACGTTTACAGATGCGGTCATTCATTTAGATGCCTACTCACACAAAACCCAACAATACATTGGTGACTACTTTGATGTTGTAGAAGAAATTGCAGCACAAGTTGAACGTGAACAACGAAAAAATGCCCAGCTCAAAAAAACCATCCAAGACCGCAAAGATAAAGTAAACTTTTTTGCGAACAAAGGAGGAAAGATGCGTAAACTGGCGAGTAAATTACGCGACGAGATTGAAGAAAGCGAAGACTCAATGGTCAATGTCCGTCAAGAAGACAAAACAATTCGACCATTTGTGATTCCAGTGCAAGAGGATCTGAAAAATCCGATTCTGCACCTGCGGTCTGTTGGGATTATTGTTGACCATGAACGCCGTGAAAAAGAAGTGGACATTACTCTGCGTCGTGGTGACATGCTGCACATTACTGGGCCAAACGGTATTGGGAAAACAACCTTGCTCGAAGCACTGGCGAATGCGACTGAAGCTGGGATGGAAATTGTTGAAGGAATTCGTGAAGGCTATTATCGACAAGATTTTTCTGGGCTTGATTTTGACAGTACGGCGTTTGAAGCGTTAAAAGCCATTCAAGTCAAAGGTGGTGAACAAGAGCTCTATCAAGCCGCTGCCCATTTCTTGTTGAAAGGTGACGCACTCCACACACCAATTGGAAAACTCTCTGAGGGGCAAAAAGGCTTGTTGTCCTATGCACGGTTTTTGTTGCAAGAACCTGGCTTGCTGATTTTAGACGAGCCGACCAATCACATTAACTTTCGACATTTACCGATTATTGCTGAAGCGTTGAATAATTATGAAGGCGCGATTGTCGTTGTGTGTCATGACCAGGAATTTGTTGACCAGCTTCAGATTACAGAAACGCTGGATTTGAGCACGCTGTTGTAAAAACTACGGTAACACGAGTTCGTGAAAATAATCGCTTGGGTTTTGTTGAATATCCCGAAAATCGCCAACACGCATCCATTGTGGTGACACTTTCATTACAACAAAATCACCGTTTTTTAATAAATGCACCGGCGCCATCCAGCGCTCCATCTGTGACCGCTCCATACTTATTTTGAGCATTGTGTCCATAAATTGTTGCAGTTCAGTTGCATCCGTCACTTCTGTTGCTGTTCCTTCAATTTGCACAGTCACCATGAGTTCTAGATTTGAAACCACAACAGACACGGCTGGATTTGCAGCAATATTTTTATATTTCTGACTGTCACGGCGCGTAGAAAAAAAGAGCTGAAATTCATTATTTACTGAAAAAAATATGGTCGCGGCATGCGGCTTCCCTTCTTCTGAAACACTAGACACCACTGCCAAGGATTCGTGGGAGAGAAAATCTCGAATATAGGATTTTGTCAGCGCAATATCTTTCATATGAAATGAGTGTAGCTCTATTGTATCTGACTAGTCAATGACGGTGTTTTAACTTTTCCGTTTTCCGCGCATCAGCAGTTCCACGGCTTTTTCCATTGAACCAGCTTCAGTGATTGTTCCACCATTCACGAAGAAAATGGTATCTGCATCTGCAATTGTGTTCAAACGATGCGCAATGACAACGCGCGTTGTTGACGCTGGGAGTTTTCGCAAAATCGCTTCGAGCAATTGCTCAGTGACTGTGTCAATATTCGCCGTGGCTTCATCTAAAATGAGAAGTGCCGGCTTGCGGAGCAGCGCGCGAACAAATGCAATCAACTGTTTTTGACCCAAACTCATTGAATCACCGCCATTTTCAACTTTTGTATCCAAGCCCTCGTCAAACTTCGCGATGACATCATGGAGATTTTGCTGCTCTAGCGCCTTCGTCAACACTTCATTCGATGCGTCTGCATATTCCGGATTCCCGTAGCGAATATTATCTCCCACTGATCCGGTGAACAAAAATGGTTCTTGCAAAATAAAACCAATATTTGCTGTCCGCTCAAGGGTTGTAAATGAGCGCAAATCTTTTCCATTGAGCAATACTGTCCCCTTCACTGGATCAAACAAGCGAGCCATAAGTGAGGCGGTTGTGGTTTTACCGCCACC
>JBIIKE010000015.1:0-12532 GCA_044233365.1 Bdellovibrionales bacterium
TCGGCGGTGCTGGAGCAGTCGCAGGTGACTGTGAGTCCGGCACCGTTCTGTCGGCCAACTTCCACGGGAGGTGGTAGTAGCCTGAAGGTTTTTGAGAAAGTTTTGAATGTCAGTAATGACGTTCAGCCAAACACATCAAGTGATTGGTCCTGGGCTGTAGCTCCCAAAAAACTTTCTTCATGCTGAAGTCTTTAGAGCAGACGGCTCTGAGCTTCACATGCGGGGTGGTTGCGGATCGACTCACGTCTTTCCTTCAATCACCCTCACCCTCTTCTGCATATTTTCTTCTTCACTGAAAAGGAAAGTATGTAGAAGTAAGGTGAATCATTCACACTTACGTACTTTGAAAATTGACGACTACAAGACACTTCTGTTTTTCTGGTGCGCGAGAAGGGTAGTTACGGAAATTGCTTCTTGAAAAAGAAGATGAAGAAACGACAAACTTCTTCACACATTTTCCGCACTATCTTTCTTGCGCATCAGAAGTTGATTGATTGTGCATGTAGGATCCAGTGGTTCTTCGCGATGAGCTGTCTATTCTCTAGACCGTTGATTGCGAGGAGCCACGTAGAAGATTGCCTTCGGGCACTTCGTCGGATTCTCGCTTCACAAAAAACCGGAATGCAGAGAAAAACGGATTTTGGTAACAACAGCAGAAACGAGATGAGACGGCTATAAATGCCCATTCCATCTACGACTGCGAGCCAAGAAACGTGACTATCTGTGTTTCATATCGATAAAAAAACAGAAGAGGGCAAAGACCCTCAACGCCCCATGGAGGGGCAACATCATGCGCAACCTCATCATCGCGCTCTCCTTGGCCGCCACCGCTTGCAGCTGGGAGACCCCCGACTGCAACAGTGGCGACTGCAACACCAACACCGTCGACACCGACCAGCCGACCGACGGCCGGCCCGGTGCGGACGGCGCCCAGGGGCCGGCGGGCGTGTCGTTCGACGCCGCCCAGCTCCGGACCGTCGCTGACCCCACCGCCGCGAGCGCCGCATGCGGCGCCACCGGCGGCTCCGCCATCCGCTTCACCTACGCGGGGGTGGCCATTGCCGGCGATCCGCTCGTCGCGTGCAACGGCGCCACCGGCGCGACCGGCGCCCAGGGCATCCCCGGGACCCCGGGCCGCGACGGTGACGGCGCGAACCCGATCACCATGGCCAGCGCCTCGATCTTCGAGGGTGGCTACTGCGGCGCCACCGACGGCACGTCCATCACGTTCTACCAGGCCGGTGTCCAGTTGGGCACCGTCATCTACGTCTGCAACGGTGAGACCGGCCCCATGGGCCCCCGCGGCTACGACGGCACGGACGGTGCCGACGGCCAGCAGGGTATCCAGGGTGAGCGCGGCGCGACCGGCGCCCAGGGCCCCCGTGGCTACACGGGCGCCGACGGCAGCAGCTGCTCCGTCTCCGAGTTTGACGGCGTCTGCGAGATGACCTGCACGGATGGCACCAGCGCCAGCTGGGAGTGCGAGAGCGCCCAGCCCGCGCGCGCCGAGATCTGCAACGGCATCGACGACGACGGAGACGGCTACGCCGACGAGTCCGTCGCGGCGGTGGGGGGCATGTACATCACCATGTCCGACCCCTTGCCTGGTTCGTTCGGGCAGGAGGCCCAGCCCTGCTTCTGGACCGGAATGGACGATCCGAGCGACCCGGACACTACCATCGGAAACAGCCTCTGCGCGACCGCCGGTTCGTGGCGCATCCCCACCTGGGGCGTCCCGACGGTGGGTGAGTGGACCCCGGTTGCCTATTCCCGCTGGGAAATCGGCGGGTACTTCAGCTCCCCCTCCGACCTGGTCGGTACGGCCATCGACAACGAGTTCCGCTCGCAGGGGTTGGGAACCGAGGAGGACGGAGACGTCCTCGTCCTCGAGCTCCGCACGCCGGGCGACGGAATCGTCTGCCGGACCTTTGAGGTCTGGCAGCTCGGCTGGCCCGCCACCATCTACGGCCAGTAGTCGTCTAAAGAGTTTGTTCTAAGGGGGTTGTTTTCTCAAAACAACAAATCAACCCTCTTCTGATTCTCGCGCCATGCGCAATCAGACGGTCAGAGTGTGACCGAGAGGACCATAGAGGTCCAACGCTCCATCGAGGAGAAGCCGCTACACCATGTGTATGCAACTTCTCGATGACCCTTTCTTATTCAAACAACCCCGCGCGCATTTTTGCGGATACAAATAATCAACAATCTGGCAGTTTTTTGCCGTCAAAATTTTTCTCCACAGGAGGCGTTTTTTCGCCATAGACAGGAATTTTGCACAAAGGTTACTATGGGTATATAATCCCACTCCAATACACTGCTATGAATTCACTCGAACAAAAAATCGACAAATTTATTGAAGCGACGAATAATCGTTTTGATAAAACAGATCAAAAGTTAGATGCGTTTATCACTTCCACTGACAAAAAGTTTGATCAGCTCAATGAGCGGTTTGATCAAGTAGATTTTAAAATCGAAGAAACAAAAACAGAACTGAAGGGAGAAATAAGTGGTGTCCAAGAACAAGTCAACCAAACAAATAATCGGGTTGATAGCCTCAGTACACAAGTAAAGAAAACCCACAATCTTGTTGAAATCGTCGCCACACAAGGAAAACAAACTCAAGATCTACTCGAAGTTGTCGCAAGACAAGGACAAAAAACGCATGAGCTCGTTGAAGCTACTGCTATGCAAACCAAGCAAACGTATGAGTTACTTGAAATCGTTGCCACACAAACCAAAGTGCACGATACTGACAGTATTGCAAAAAACAAAAGTAATATCGAGCTTGAAGAGCGAGTCTACAAATTAGAGCAAGCTGCTCACGTGGCGTAATTTACGGCTACGACACTCGCTGTGAATAGCGCTCAAGCAAATCAGCGATTTGTGGCTTGGATAGATTTTTTTCTTCCAGAATCGTGTAGCGATCTTCTCGAGTTTCTGGTGCAAAGGCAATTGCATCAACCATTTCTTCAGTTGTGAACCCAAGGGCTTCATGCGTTGTTGGAAAATTCAGTGTTCGGCAAAAATCCAAGAGCTCAGTCAAATCATTGCCACGCAAAAATTCCATAAGCAAAGTGCCATATAAAACTTGCAAACCATGCATTGACCGACCTGGATATTTCGCGTCGAGCGCATGGGAAATTTTATGTTCAGACCCAGAGCACGGCCGGGAATTTCCAGCAATATTCATCGCAACGCCAGACAAAATTAAAGCATTCACCAATTTTTCAAGAAAGTCTTCTGATTGAATATCAACCGCAACTCCGCGCAATGATTCATAGACCAATTGAGCAGAAGACCGCGCAATGCTGGCAGCAAAATCATCGTAGGTTTCTTTGCCAGCCGCATAGGCGAGTTGCCAATCCTGAATCGAGGAAAATTTTCCAATCATGTCGCCAATACCAGACAGGATATTATCGCGTGGTGCGCCTGTCAGCATTTGCGGATCCACCAAAATACCGACGGGCATATCAACGGCTAAACTTTCTGTGACACCATCCTCATTTGTCAGTACGGCAACAGGGGAGGCAATGCCATCATTACTCGGAGTTGTCGGGACGGAAATATAATTGACTCGCGCCTTTGTCGCCGCATATTTTCCTAAATCGAGCACCCGACCACCACCAATACTGACAATGATATCATTTCGTTTTTCTCGCACGAGTGCAGCAATGCGGTCACCTTCTGCAATCGAATTTTTTGTCAGCAAAATTGTTGCTGGATCACCAAGTGCATGCACAATTTCATTACCACCGGCTTCCAAAATATGTGGCTCAGAAATAATCAATGGTTTGCGAAACTGCAAATGTTGTTCATCGAGAATATGTTGAATGCGCGAGAGGCAATCATCTTCAATTTTAATGAAGAGAGGAATTTGAATGTTGCGGAGAATGGTGGACATAGAAGTGTGGCTAAAATTAAGCGTCAATTTTTTTGATAAGTTCTTTAGCTTCGGCTAAATCTTCGGGCGTATCAATTTCCATTGCTGGCAAACCATCTGTTGAGACTGGGTGAATCAGCAGGCCATGGTCTGTAATCGCCGTTTGCAAGCCATCTTCATAATAGAGCGAATGATCACGCGCGATTGTTTCGTCGAGCGCTGTGATTATTTTTTCTTTGACGTCTTTTGAAAGTTTTAATACACCGATGTATTCACCATGCGACTCATCCGGAACGAGTGATTTATGAATATGTGTAATGCTTTCTTGCTCTGGATGCAGCAAGACTTTCATTTCTTCTTCACCAAGGGTTTTCACATCATCCACCACCATTGCATTGGCGTGTGGTGATTCAATCAGGCGCTTCAAAATAGCAGAATGAAAAATTGTGTCTGCATTCACTAAAATAAAATCTTCATCAATCACATCCATGGCCTTGCGCATTGAGATAATATTCCCAGTTGAATCATAGATATCATTAAATAAGCAATTCAGCACCATTTCTGGATGAGCTGCCTGATATGCCCGTGCCGCTTCTTCAACTGCTGTGTGACCATGGCCTGTAATTAAATCAACATGCGTGATTCCATTCAAACGCAAATTATCCATAATTGATTCAAAAATGGTTTTGCTGCCCAAAGACAATAAGGTTTTTGGAATTTTTTCTGTGAGTGGACGCAGGCGTTGCGACATTCCAGCGGTCATTAAAATGGCATGTTTCATACAGAGAGCCTAGCAAATATTAGGCAGTAAATCAATCAGTGTCGCGGCGCGAAAAACCATATTTCCAAGCGAGGAATGATAACATGAGGATGTTGCCAGTTTCAACAATACTCGCTGCCATGGCAGGGCCAACCGCTTCAAAGCGTGGGATCAACGCCAGGACCAATAGAATCATTGCCAAAACCGTTGTTACTTGTGTGTATGCCACATATTTTTCTTGGTTCCGCGTGATTAAAATATTTGTTAGCGCGATCGACACAAAGCGCAACATCAGAAACACCGACAGCCATTGCATTACCGGAATGGTATCCTGGTATTGTTTGCCCAGAATCAGCGGGACCAATGGGTCTGAAAAAAAGAAAAAGATTAAACCAAACACAAGTCCCGCTCCGCCAAACCCAAAAATGGTCATGCGGCTGAGACGTTTGTATTGTGCTTCATCGTTTTTTGCGTAGGCATATAACGCTGGCAACAAGACTTGATAGAGCGTCATCGGTACAAATAAACACAATGTCACAATCCGAGAGGCCCCGCCATAGGTCGCGACCGTAGTTGGGTTGCGCATGATGGATAAAATAATTAAACCAACCTGAACATAGAGCATTTCAAACGTGTTGTAGAGCGTAAAGTGAATTGATTCGCGGAGCATCGGGAAAATACGCGGGGGATCTAGGCGGGGAGTAAGGAGTTTGCGAGCGTGCCAAAACAGCAGTCCGATTGAGAGTGTGTTGACGACAAGTTGTGTAATTCCGAAGCCAATTAAACCAATTGCTCGATTTTCGACAAATGCAAAAATGCCCAAGATCGCGATAACAAAAAATAATCCATTTAACGTTTCAGTAATCGCAATTTCTTTAATGCGCATTTGTGCGCGTAAGATACCGCGAATGACTTTGCGCCATTCGAAAATCAAACCGGCTGAACCGATGAGCGCGAGCAACAATAACAGTTGCATCGAAAATCCGACAATCGCGCCGGTAATTAATAAGCCAACAAAAATCACCAAAGACATCACAGCTTGGATGAACATCGCGTTGCCAAAATATCGGTCTGCTTCCGCATGTTTTTGACTGGCGTGTTTGACGATTAATGTGCTCATTCCAAGGTCGGACAATGTCATTACCGCATTTGTCCAGGTGATTGCGGTGTCGAGCATGCCTTGCTGGTCTTTACTGAAGTAGCGATAGGATAATAAAAAGGCAATTGCAACCGCGCCACGAAAAAACGTTCGTGCCAGTAACATGATTGATCCGTGCCGGACAATTGGATGTTTTTTTGTGGTTGAGTTTGAGCTCATGATTGTAGGTGATCAAAAATGTTTGCATACCGCTGCATCAATTGAGTCCAGTCAAACTCTGCTTGAGTGTATTGCGCTGCAGCAATGCCAAATTCAGCTCGAGCCATTGGATCTGCAACCCAATAGGTGAGTTGGGTTGTCATTGCTTCAACATCCTTTGGTTCAACCAGTCGACCATTTTTTTGATCGTGAATTGCTGTTGGAATGCCGTCAACAGTTGTTGCAAGGACAGGGAGTCCATAGCTGGCAGCTTCAATGCCAACAAAGCCAAAGCCTTCAGCATCGTTCTGCACTGGAATATTTGGCATCACAAACACATCACAGCTTCTATATATATAACCGAGCGTTGAGTCATCGACAGAACCGGTGAGAATGACAGAATCTTTGAGGCCAGTTGCATTGATGGCGGCTTCAATGGCAGTGTGGTCTGGTCCAACGCCAACCACAACATAAAATACATTTGGATGCGCATTGATAATTCCGGGTAGGGTATGACGAATAAACCAGGCGACGCCTTTGCGTTCTACTAACCGACCAACGGTTAATAAAAATACAAATGGTTCTGGTTTTGATGTGTACTTCATCGTCTTATGCAAAATCCGATTATTCAAAAACATCAATTTTCGTTGCTCGTCTTTCCATTGTTGATATGCTGCCGTTTCAGTTGGTACAATTTGTTTTTCTGCGCCATGCGGAATGACAGTGATTTTGTCTGCGGCCATGTTCCATGGCTCACTTACCAATAATTTTTTTGTAAACTCTGACACGGCCACAACGGCATCACAGGTCGGCAGTCCACGTTTGATCAGTTTTTTGAGGAGCCAGTTGTCATATAAAACTTCCAAGGCATGAATCGTCACAACAATCGGTGCGTCAGAAAACCAGCGAATGAATGGAGCTATTGCTACTAATACGCCGTCACCTAAATGATACGCTGTCGCAGTCTTGCGTAATCGCCAGGCCGCAAATAATAACCGTGGCGCTGCCCAAACAATATCTCGTGGTTGTGCTCCAAAATGAATTGTGCGATGGGGAAGTGGCAGTAGAGCATCAAGCTGATTACTAAACGTTTCCATCCCACCTTTTTGGGGTGCAAATTTTCGAGTCAATAAAATCACCATACCTGTGAATACTAGCAGAAATCCTTAAAAACACTAGCCCATAACCACAGGGAAGTGCTGTCTTTTTTGAGAAACTTCTGCTAGACTTCGGGTTACTATTATGTATATATGAAACCACTTTCTCGTTTATTTTGGCTAACAGCAGTGGGCTTCACTGTGGTCTGTGCAGCAGCGCTGTATGCAACTGGCCAGATTATCCAATCTGAGCAGTATTTTCTCGGTAACCCCTGGCTTACAACGACTATTTTTTTTGCGTTTTGGTTTTCAGCTATTTTAATCGCTGAGTATATTGCATTGTTGTTTGTTCCGCTGAAATGGTCCGCAAAAAAGGCCCGAGCTGGCTTGTTAGCGCTTGAGATGCTCGGGATCGTTGGTTTGCTGATATACGCACGGTTTCAATGGACTACTGAGACGTTAATAGGAAAAGATTTTATTGATTATCCAGAGGTATGGCAATTGTTTTTTGCTGCATTAATAACTGCTTTCCTGGCACGGGTCATTTTTTTCCAACATCATGACGAGAGTGTCTCAACTACAGTAATACAAAAAAACAACTTCGTGTGGTTTTTTGTTGGACTATGTAGCGTGTTGCTGCTCGCAGGTTTCTATATGAATTATTCAAATGGGAAAAATACTGATTTACAGAACGATGAATTTTTACAATACAGCGGTGCGGTTGGTTATTTGCGTACTGGTGAATTTGTACTCTGGGATTTTCGAACTGACGCTATTAAGCGTGATCCATCTGATGTTATTGTGCCGTATGAACGCGCTGAAGTTTCAACGTGGCAAATTGCGCAGTCAATGAAATTATTTGGCGAAACTGAGTGGGCAGCTCGATTGCCAGCCCAAATATGGTTCGGGCTATTTTTGTTCACCGTATATATTGCCGCGTTTTTATTCTCACGATCAGTGGGTTTTGCAATTCTGGTGACGGCAAGTTTTATTTTTTTCGATGGCTTTCTGATGCATGCTCGCTTTGTTCGGATGTATAGTCCATTGTTGACATTGAGCACATGGGTAACGATTGTATTTTGGTATACGTATGGGTGGTTTGTTCGTGGTGAGTGGTTGAAGTGGTTTGGTGGAGTTGTGCTGACCATCGCGTTGTTTTTATTTGGTTGGTTAAACCATGAGCTTATTTTAATTCTTGCGCCCGCAATGATTGCATTTATTGTTGTAGAATGGCTGCGTGGAACAGTAAAAAAATCACCAGGTCAACGCTATCGAACAGTGTTTTTAATTCTGTGTGTACTCGCTGCAATTGGCCTGTGGTTTTTGAATGACTATCTGGATAGTCGGATTTTTACGCTTGGACATTTGGGATTGCGTGACACAATTGGTTATCAGTATCAATTTTTGCCGTTTATGGATTTGGCACTGCCGCTGGTTGCCATGGCCGTCTATTGCCTCGCTGTTGTTTATGGAGTTGTCAGTCATAAAGCTCGTTCAGTAGAACGCTACCTTGCTGTCGTTTCCTTCACTGTTATTTTTTTGTTTATTGTTGTCGCCCGACGATATAGCGCGTATCGTTATGTACAGCTGATTTCACCATTGTGCATCGCTTTGGTGTGGATTGTTTGGTATCGCTATCTGTCAGGGTTATTGTATGTAATTGGCAATGCTTTTGCAGCTGGTGCGACTCAGCGATTTGTGCCGCTGATTTCAGCAGTCACGTTTTTCGTACTTTTTGTTCCATTCAGTATTCCGGGTGTTACGGCACGCTTGCCTTGGCTTACTCAGTCAGTTGAACAGGCTCGAACCTATGGCTATGAAACTGGTTTCCACACCTCAGCTGCTTACAACTTTATTCGTGAGCAGAAAAAACCAACCGATCCTGTATTTGCCATGGTGTTTCGTGATGTGTATTGGAAAAATGATCCAAGGTTACAACTTGTTAAAATTCCGCGTGATCGCCAGTATAAAAAAAATGTACTCGAGGCTGATCTTGCGCGTTTTCAAGGGCAAGACATCTGGTTTGTGTGGGATGCAGAGAAAAATTTGGAAATTCCAGAGCCTACCCGCCGCCTGATTGTTCAACAAGGGGTCAATCTATCAGAGTGCACACCGGAGTTGCGCGCCTCAAATATGCATCTATATTATTTTGGTCAGCGTGATATTCCATGTGACCCACTACCAGCGCATACGTCAGCTGATTGGACAAACGATCATCGAGTGGTGGCTCATGGGATGGGTAATGTTGGTGATGATATACGTACGAATAGCAAAGAGGCCTTTGAAGAAAGTATAGCGGAAGGCACAAAAGTGATTGAAGCAGATTTTGTGATTACAAAAGACAATCGACTCGTCGTAAAGCATGATTGGCTTGTGGATCCAGGAAACGGGAAATCGTCAGTTCAACGACCGCAGCTATATCGTGATTTTATGAATAGTCGGATTGATGGAAAGTATACGCCACTGGATTCTCGCCAGCTATTGGAGATGCTTGAACAACATCCTGATGTCTTTTTAGTGATTGATGTTAAAGGGAAGGATTATAATACAGTAGTAAGTCTTTTGCAGAAAGATATCAGAGCTGTGAACCCCGCACTCTTCAAGCAAATTATTTTGCAGACCTATCACCCGGAAGACGTTGCGGCTGCAAAACGTTTTTCAGATCAGTCACATATTTTATTTACAGTATATCGAACGACATTGAGTGATCCAGAAATTCTTACGTTTATTAACAAAGAGCGAATTTCTGTCATCACTATTCCGAAAGAGCGCTATTCAGACGAGCTTGCTGCAGCATTACGCACGATGAGTGTGCGTGTGTATCTTCACACAGTGAATGATGTTGATCAGGCGAAACGCTTCATTGAAAAGGGTGCGTATGGAGTGTATTCAGATACACTCATAACAAACGATTTGTCAGAAAAACAATAACACCCGCAAGCGGATCGCGCTGGGGTGTTGAAAGTGTAAATAGTTGTCGGTGCTGTAAGTGACTAGTTTTTTGGATTATAGCCCCCAATAAGACATTTCCATAAAATTTGTAATAGATCCAAATGTCCAAGATGATTGATTTTTGTTGGAATTTTTCCGGAGTCTGGGTAGGCACGAGTGACTGGAATTTCTTTTGTAATCATACCAAGGCGTGGTGCGCGGACAGATAGGTAGGCGAGTAATTCGTAGGTGCTAAAAATATTTCGAAATGGAGCGACGCGTTCATCGAGTAATAATTTTTTGCTATAACCACGAAAACCATTTGTCGTGTCAGTATACCAAAATCGTGCAGCAAGAGACAGGATTGGTGCGTGCACAAAACGAATTGCTGCCCAGCGAACAAATGGCGTGTTGATTGCTTTGCCGCCAGGGATAAAGCGTGATCCTTGAATAAAGTCGCCACCGTTTTTGAGTTCCTCAATAAATTGTGGAATTGCCTCAACACCATCTTTTCCATTACCATCAACTGTAACAATACCTTCGTACCCTTGTTGTAGTGCATACGAGTACGCCATGCGCAGTTGAGCAGACAGTTTTCCGCTACCTGTTTTGACAAGCAGTGTGCGCACACCGAGTGGCCGTAAAATTTCTTCCGCAGTTGAGCCGTCTGTGCTTCCGCCATCAGCGATGATTACATCTGCATGGCTTTGAATATCAGCCTCAAGGATGCGCTTTAGTTGATTTTGAATGCGCTCACCTTCATTAATGATTGGAATGACAATACAGTAGTCTCGTTTTTTTTGTTCGAATTCTGTTGTTTCAAATGTTGGGATTTCCCAGTGTGATGTATTCATAATGGTATAGTGTGTTTTAAATGTATTAGCCGTAGATTTCTGCTACAAATAGCGCAGCTGCTTCAACGGTTTGTGTATTTGGGGTTGTCACGCCATCACGCATTTCAACCGTCACCCAGTTTTTGTAACCGGCATCGCGCAAGGCCGCCGCTGCAATTCTGTGCTTATCTTCTGTGTCAGATGCACCGACTGGCCCTAGCTGTGGTTCAGCGACATGAAAATGCTGTAAATACTCAATGGAATTGTGAATTGCTTTGTGCATATCTTCTTTCATCATTGCCATTGAGCCAGTATCTAAGTGAAGGCGCACGCCGGGGTGGTTAACAGCTTTTACAAACGAGAGCCCTTCTTCTGCAGTGCGAATAAAATCGCAGCCATAATCAGCAGCATTTGGTTCAATTACAATGCAGGTGTTGTTTGCTACAGCAACCGCGCCCATTTGTCGAAATGCATCAATTGCAATTTCTGTCGCTGCTGCGAGTTCTATGTCACCGCGCACACGATTTTTTGGTGAGCCAAAAACAATTGCTGAGACCCCGAGCTTTGCGGCAACGACAATCATTTGGTTTGTAAAATCAATCATTTGCTGTCGCTCTGTTTCAGAACCAAAGAGTTGTAATTCTGGATGACCAAAGTGAATTGATTGTGCCCCGGCAATGTGAATGTTGTTGTTTGTCCAGTACGCAGCGGCGGTTGTAATCTCCGCGTCAGTTGCTGTTAGTGGGTCTTTCAAGACTTTTGACAATGCAAAATCAACCCCGCTAATTCCGTGGTGGTGCATAATTTCAACAATTGCATCATTTTCTTCTAATGACCATGCAATATTTGAGAGAGAGAGCTGCATCTTATAGGGTAGGATTACTAATTAAGCCTGTGGTTGTGGCGGATTTCCTTCACCGCGCTCAATTCGCTCACGTTCTTCGTTGACAAATTGTTTGATGCCAGCAACTGTTTCCGCACGTGAATAGAGGTAGTGACCAGTTTTTCCAAAGACGGCTGCATGTTTTGTGTAAATATTATAATTCCATGGTGTTTTATCAGCCGGTCGATTTTCAAAATCAATACCAAACACTTCTTTAGCTGTGTCGCGTGCAGAAATTGGCTCAGCGGCGATGTTTAAGAGTGTGATGCCAGCAGTAAGGGCTGTTTGAATATCATGACTTAAGTTTCCAAGGTCATAATATTGGTACATGCTATCTGCATGAGTAAATTCGAGAGCATTATTATACATTAAATCATAAATAAAATTCTTTTTGATTCCGCGACCATAGAGCCCTGGCAGACGAACAATCAGGTGTTTTGGAAAATGCGCGCGGACAAATTCCTCCAGTGCAAAGCGATTGGCCCCGTATGGACTATTTTTACCTGGATCAATCACTGTGTCTTCATCAACTTCTGATCGCTCTTTTTCAGGGTAGACATCAACACTAGAGATCAACACAAATGTTGTTGCACTCACTGTTTTGAGATGCGTCATAATTGCTTCAAGCGCTGCCATATCTTCCTCTGGATGCTGATTGGCATACCAGACAACAGCAGGAGCGCCAGCGCTCACAACGAGGTCATACGATTTTCCATCAATCTCGCTGATATTTTTTGAATTATAGAGGTCAGTGAAAGTGGGGAGTGTGTTCGGTGTTGTTCCAGATTTCTCAAGAATGTTTCCACCAACAAATCCGGTGTGTCCAATAAGAGCTGTTTTCATATGCATTA
>JBIIKE010000088.1:0-3123 GCA_044233365.1 Bdellovibrionales bacterium
TTATATTGGTGTCATGGTCATTTTAAGCCGAATGAAATTCATATTGATCAAGCGACGGGTAATTTTTGGATTACCGATTTTGGTCACATGACGTTGTTTCCGCGCGGATATGAATTTGCCTTTATGATTTGGGCGGACGCGTTGATGGAATTTGCCGACGGAGAAAAAATGATTTCCTATGAGGAATATCGTCAGCGTGTCGTTGATTGGGTGCATGACTATCAGGTTGGTGTACGGGCGTATTTGGATGCAGAACAAAGTCCATCGATTCAAACTATGGCAATTGCAAAAAGCATCCAATTGGAATCAGATATTCAAATGGCGGCGTTGCTAGAACGGATTCTCGGCACAATTTACGCAGACACCATTGCGCGTGTAGAAATTCCGTATGAAGAAAAACAACATCGAGTTGAATTACTGCGCCAATTGATGGTTGATATTTTGGATAATCAGTTATTGGCAGTATGATCATTTCAGCGAAAATTATTGCTGGTGCGCGGTCTGAGTCAGTTGTGGTGCGGGACGATGTGTATGTTGTTCGTGTGCGGGCAATTCGGGAAGATGGTAAGGCGAATGAGGCGGCCTGCACAGCGCTCGCGACTCATTTTTCTGTCCCAAAAGCGAGTGTGCAATTAGTGCGTGGCCACACCGCAACGCGAAAAGTATTTGAAATTCAAGGTGTATGAACAGTGTTTTTTCAGAGCTTCCAGTTGCCGTGCAAGATGTTTTGCGAGAAGTAGAAGAGCTTGATAAAACCTATGAAGTACAATTGCCAGCAACGCAGAATCCAAAGCTAGTCGTGAAGGGTGTGATGCATACCGTGCGGCTGTGGGCGGTGCCGCGCGAAACAGGCGAGGCGCTCTATGAGGTAATCATGCAACACCAGCCGAAGATTATCTTGGAGCTTGGAACATCTGCTGGTTATTCAACGCTGTGGCTCGCACTTGCAGCAAAGCAATACGGCGGGCGAGTGATTACTATTGATTCCTCGCACGACAAGCAGGCAATGGCGCGTGATTTCGCAACCCGCGCTGGAGTCATTGATAGTATTACATACTATGAAAGTAGTGTGCGTGACGCGCTGAATCAATTGTCAGACCTGGTCGGCAACGACACAATCGATGCAGTATTTTTTGATGCAGACAAAAAAAATTATGCGCAATATTACCAGTTGCTACAACCGCGATTATCGCGCACGCATGTGATTCTTGCAGACGATGTCGTGAAATATAAAGACGTGATGTCAGGTTTTATTTCTCTGTTTTCGGACAATGTCGCATACAAGACAGTAATCAATCCAGTCGGTCACGGTCTTTTGAGTGCCACCACTATTTCAGATTGACGCCGTACAACTGTTTCCGGTTATCTTCGTGAATAACCACAAGCGCGTATGTTCCAGTATCATTGATTGCAATGTCAGTCAGTGTTAGCGGATAATTCGATGTCACAATCTCAACACCATCAATTACAATCCGATCGCATTGATAGGCTCGACCACCGTCCATTTGAATATCAGCTTTTTTGTCCAAGGGTTTTTCTCCACAAGCCACTCGTGCATCAAGTGCGTTTGGAATGGGCCCTTTTAATTCAACAGACACGCGATCAATCACTGTAGCACTCTGGCGTTCAGTCATATACAAGCTCTTTATATCAGCGTCTTTCAGCACGAAGGAGGATCCCATCACACTTTCAATCACAAATTGTCCATCCGTAAAATCAATCACAATATCACTTCCTGGAATCGGCGAAAAGAGGGATGAGCTGGAATACAAAAGATAAAACGGACCAAAGATTTTTTTATTCATCGCCGTCGACAATGCAGTTTGTGGTTTTTGCCACTGTGTGATTTGTATCTCTTGATTTAATTCATCATTCGGCAAGATGTCGAACAGAATCATGAAGCACAAGGCTCCGACCCATAATGGTACCCATATACTCTTTCGCGTTTTTCTTTCACTACGCCATTTCCATAAGCGTAAACTTATGATTATGCCACACAAAAGAAAAATAGCACTGTAAAATATTCCCGCGACCCAAACACCCGTAATTGGAGATAGTGCATTAAACAGGAATGAAGTAACGAGCGTTTGAATAATATTAATGATTATGAATAGCATCATAAACAAGGTTGAGAGAATCGTTGGTTCATTTCCAGGCACATAGACTTCCACCATCTTAAGGTACCACTTCGCAATTTCATCACTTAGTCCGATAGCGCCCCAAAAAATTAGATATAATAGAAACAGCAGGCCAATAGCATTGCTTAGATTGAGCCAGTGATGTTCTTGAAAAAATCGTCGCAGACGATTGTCTTTTTTTCCAGACACACGCTCAACCAGCAACCACCATAAAGATGTTCCATTTAGTTTAAAAATGACATTCAATGCAGCGAGTGAAAAACACAATGTAACAAATGCCAATAAAAATCCTAATGAGATTGCTTGTTCAAGCCAGAGATTTGGCGTTTCCGGAATGTCTCCAATCAGCATTGCAAGAACACCCCAGAGAATGATACAAAGCCACGGGACAAGCGCGACACCACTATACACCAACCAAAATTTGAACCGTTTCATTCGCGTCATTAGTAGCTCAGACAAAATTGATTGAAATAATGCCGTTTGCAAGCTGATTAAAGACAGAATGCCGATGACAATAAAGACCACCAACGATGAAATATTTGGCAACAATAACGATTCTGGATTATAAGACAGTCCCAGAATACGCTGAAATAGCGCCACCATTGTCTGCGCAATCCCATAAAATGGAATCAGCGCAATTGATAACAAAATGTAAGTGCCGATCCAATTGAGTAGAAGCAAAAATATCGTGCGTAATTGATTCGGTTTCATCATACGATTAAAATTCTTTTGTAATTTTTTTGGTGAGCCGAGTTTTTTAATTGCTTCTGTTTCTGCGGTGGCGTCATCAATGCCGCGTACATCTGAGTCATGAATCGCGTCTTCAATGTGATCACGTAGCTCTTCGATAAAACGTTTTTTATATTCAGCGTCGACAAAAGACAGTTCTTCTAATTCCGTAAAAAAAACTTGAGTAGGAGAGTGCATAAGAGATTATGCAGATTGTGATTGCAATACATGCTCTAAGCCTTTAAAGAAAAAGGCC
>JBIIKE010000089.1:0-3093 GCA_044233365.1 Bdellovibrionales bacterium
AACCGACTGAGCATCAACCGGCCACTTCCAGGGTAAAATCATCGTTCGCGCTGTGCTCGGTTGCCAGAGATAAAGCGGATCCACTAAACTGCCAAGCAAACGATACTGAGTTTTTGCCGAAAATCCACGAGCTGTCTTCCAACGCACTTGCACAAACACATCCTGCTGATTTATGTAGTCCTTCAAAAAGCTTTGCGCAATGGCATCGTCCTCGCGTTTGAGTTGCAAATGAAACTGTTGAGTAGCGTTATCATAGCCGTAACTGACAAGAGTGGCTGTTGGATGAATCCGTTGGTTTATTGGCTGCTGGGCAATGACCGGACTTTCAATAATCGCTGACTGTTCTGTGAGGCCAGACGTACGCGGACCATAAAGCACGCCTTGTTCAAATAACTGAACAGGAATTAGATCATTTTGCTGTATCTGGTCACGCAACCGTTCTGTGGCAACACGTTTTTGCTCTATTGTGTTATTATTCCACACTCGCGGCGTATCATCAGTCAACAATGCCCACTGAAATGGCTTGAACTGGTACGGCAAACTGGAATAATGCTTCAAACCAGTTTGAGTATATTTTGCAGAATATAATTGCTCTCGACTCGATAGCTGCACATACGTTCGGTCCGAAGTGAGCACACCCGCCTCAGCTGAAATTGTCTGGACAGCCGCCTGCATACCGACCGTGTCTTCATGACGAGCGTTCCATGTATCAAGCACAATCCACTGTGGCCCAAAAAATAAAAACGTTGCGACGCAAGTCATCAAAATAATTGGGCCACCCAACTGCTCAAAATCTTTCGCTGTAAAAAACGGCAAACGCAGCGGCTTTCCTTCATGGAACAATCTGGCACAACCATAGACCGCTGCAATACAAGACCACGCCGCCATCGGCGCACCATAATGATAGACAAAAATAGCCATACCAATGTCGATAGCGTCCATAAAAAAATACACCATCAGTCCGGCCAGTGCGGGAAGCATGTAACGCAAGGCAACGAACGGTAAAAATGCCGTTGTCATAAAAAATAAAAACAGCAAAAATAGATTATTGAATGACAAGAGATGCAACACAACCTGAAACGGATGCAAGAACATAAATTGCAACGCCATGAGTGGTGAATTGCCCATCCAAGAATATAAAGAAAAAAATAGTGGTGTATCTTCAATTGAAAAATATGCTCCAGCCCAAACCATTAATGCAAACCACAAACCGCTCGCAACAACCACAGTTCCCGCTTCTTTCCAGCGACTGCGATCCAATAACCAAATCAAAATACCCGCCGCGGCCGTTGTAATCGCAACGTCTTCACGCAACAACAACAGCAGTGCAAAAAATATCCAGCGCCAGAAGCGACGCGTCACAACTCCATACCACCACCAAAACGTCAGCGGCACCACGCACACTAAGAGATGAAATTCAAAAAATTGCATGTTCAACACAGTCGGATGCAAGAGAACAAGCACAGCACCAATCAAAGCAACGCGTGGACTCTGCGGAATCACTCGCCGAATCAACAAATAAAACGGAATCGCTGCGCTGTTTACCGCCAACGTCTGTACGACTATCAAAACAAACGGATGATTAATCAGCCAATAGACTGGCACCAACAATACCAACAACCATTCTCGGTGATCTACTAAATAGGATGGCTCATTAAAACTAAATTGAAACCAGCGACCATGAGCACTGTTCCACAGCACTTGATGATAAATTCCGAGATCAAGACCATCATATTGAAACTGACTATACCGAACAGCGCACACAATCAATACAAATGCCGAAACGCTACACATCCATAACCAGAGACTACGAGGAATGTTTTTCATACCGCTGCATAATACGGGATTTTCAGAATAAAAAAAAGCCGCTCGTTTTATGCGAGCGACTCTTCTTTGAATTGTTACACTGGGAATCAAGTAACTGTTGTACCAGTTGCAGAACCAAGTGTTCCGATGGCGTAAACAGAAATGCCCCATGCAGCGAGAATGATAATTAAACCAATCACAGCAGCAGCAAGCAATTTCTTCGCCTGGTCAACGCGATCTTCATTTCCGGCAGCAGTCATCCATAAAAAACCACCATAGAGAATAAGGATAACAGCAACGAATGCCAAGAAACCAAGCGCAACGTTGATCACTTGGCCGATAATCGCTTGTGGTGTTCGAGAACCAAGCGCAGGTCGTTCAGAGCCAGTAAAGTTTGTGCGCAGCTGCGCAGAAACTGGGTTTGCAGCGAGCAACCCAACGGCTGTGAATCCAAATGATGCAAATAATCGTGTAAGTTTCTTCATGTCGTCACCTCCTTTCTGAAGGAAAATATGTAAGCTGAGTGTAACACATCGGCTGTGCTTTGCCAAATCATCTCGACAGCTTTGGTGCTGCATGATATCCTATGAGTAATCAATGAGTCATTATTACTATATACGTATGAAAAAAATATTTTGGTCATTTTTCGGACTCGTCTCTTTCTTGCCTACCGTTGCTCAGGCCCAAACACCTTTTATTAGTCAGCAGGTTCAAACTGATATTGGTGCAAAAGCCGGTCTTGGAACTTCAACGCCAACAGAAGTTGCCGGAAATGTTATTAACATTGCGCTTGGTTTCTTGGCACTGGTTGCAGTAGGCCTTATTTTGTGGGCTGGTTGGCAATGGATGACTGCTGCTGGAAATGAAGATAAAATTAGCTCAGCAAAATCAACCTTGATTGCCGCTGCCATTGGACTGCTGATTATTATGGCATCTTGGGGAATTACATTGTATCTGTTTGGAGCACTAGGCTCAGCAACTGGAGCGGTATAAAAAAATATGAAACGATTTGTCTATAGCACCATTGGAATTATTGGAGCAGCATTATTGCCACATCTTGTCTCAGCACAAGCTGGAACAACACCCCCAACAGCTTCTCCGGCCAAAACACCTTCCAGTTATTTTGATCCAGGTGGTAACATTCAAAAAAACTCTGGACTACCGAGCACAACGATAACGGATTATGTGTTTAACATTATTAGTGCTGGCCTTGGAGTTTTAGCTGTTGTTGCTTTGGTGTTGATTCTCTACGCTGGCTTTACCATCATGACCTCGGCTGGCAATGAA
>JBIIKE010000090.1:0-3043 GCA_044233365.1 Bdellovibrionales bacterium
GCGTTCCGCAATTAAAGCTCGTCAACCAATATTACGAACTCCATGGACTCCATGTTCCGCGCCGCCGTGGTCAAAACTTAGTGACGGTTATTCGAAAAATCTAATCAAGAAAAAACCGACCAATAGTATCTTCTCACATGGGGTGAAAAAAGCTCGGTCGGGGCCAGATATCCGGGCTATACCCGGTTATTTATTCGCTCATTGCGATGTCCTCCTGCCTTTCGGCGGTTGTACAAAGTGCTTGGTGGCAAAATAAAGAGTGCAGCCCCTTTTTATTTGCCACAAACCAGGATGTCTTCCCCTCGTTATGTATATAAACCATGTTGGCCTATATACATACGCCCTGGAAAACCAGCGTTCGAAACCTTGAGCCTCGATCCGCTTTGTTGTGGGCACTGACCACAACTGGTTTTTATTCAACTTCAATGAAGAACTGACTGTTTTTGACATAAAAATATAATCTTGTCAAGTATCTTTTTTTCAGCAGAAGCACTATTATTTGTGTATCTGCTATTAAATCAATGAATTATTATGAGTGCACAACAAGCGATTTTTAAAGCCTATGACATCCGTGGCGAATATGGCACTGAGCTGACTGATGATCTTGCGTATCGCACTGCTCGTGCGACTGTCCGATTTTTGAAAAAAGACGCGAAACTCGAAACCATCACCATCGCGCTTGGTCGTGATATGCGCCTCTCCTCCCCTGCACTGCATGCTCGTGTATTGCAAGGTTTGCGTGAAGAAGGCGCAAGCGTTGTGGATTTTGGTTTAGTGAGTACACCAGCCTTTTATTTCGGCGTTGCGAGTGAAGGTGTTGACGCCGGTGTTATGGTCACTGCATCTCACAACCCAGGAAAAGACAATGGCATTAAAATTGTCCGTCGTGGTGCAATGCCAGTTGGATCTGATTCTGGTTTATTTGAAATTCGCGATATGGCACTTGGCACTGAATTTGCGAAAGTACCAGAAGACGCACTCGGTAGCCTGACTGAAAAAACCGACATCGTGCAGCGAGATGTTGATTTTGCATTTGATTTTTGTGGCGGGCATGAGGCAGTAACACAACGCGTAAAACCGCTCAAAGTTGTCATTGATGCAGCCAATGCAATGGGCGCAACCTATTTGAAAGCCGCTTTTGCCAAATTGCCATGTGAATTAATTGAACTCAACACTGAACTCGACGGCAACTTCCCAGCTCATGAAGCAGACCCATTCCATGAAGCAAACAACGCGCAATTAGAAGCCGCGATTCGTGAACACGGAGCGGACTTCGGCGTTGCGACAGATGGCGATGGTGACCGCATTTTCTTTTTCGACAACACTGGAGCAATGATTGCTCCGGCAATTGTTCGCGGCTTGATGGCAGAAATCATGCTCGCTGAGCATCCAGGTGCAACAATTTGCTATGATATTCGTCCAGGCAAAATCACTCGTGACATGATTGTCGCAGCTGGCGGTCGTCCGGTTGTCACACGCGTTGGACACTCATTTATTAAAGCCACAGCAATTGCAGAAGATGCGGTCTTTGCTGGCGAAAGTTCTGGGCATTTGTTTGTTCGCACCGAGCTTGGAACATTTGAAACTCCAGTCATTGTCTTATTGAAATTGTTAGAGCGATTCAGCAACGGTGAAGGAACGATTGACACTCAAGTCGCACCATATCGCAAATATATCCACTCTGGCGAAATCAATTCAATCGTTGAAGACAAAGATGCAGCCATGACTCGCGTGAAAGAAGTCTATGGAGCAGCTGCTGAGAGTGTTGATGAAATGGATGGCATTACGATCACCTACCCCGACTTTTGGTTTAATGTTCGCGGCAGCAACACAGAACCAAAACTGCGCTTGAATTTAGAAGCCGTGTCTGCAGAAATTTGCAAAGAAAAAACTGACGAAGTCCTCGCACTCATTCGACAATAATTCCATTCACTCATGTTCATGAAGCGCTCTACTCCACTTGTTCTCGCAATTCTTGATGGTTGGGGACTTGCCCCAAACTCACCGCACAACGCCATTGCCAATGCGTCGACACCGAGCATTGATCGGCTGATGGCTGAATATCCATGGACGCCAATTGAAGCCTCCGGTGAAGCGATTGGACTGACGCCGGGTCATCAAGGATCAACGGAAATGGGTCATTTGATTATAAGCGCTGGGCGCAATGTTCTGTTGCCGCAAATGCGTGTCACAGCTGCGATTGAAAGTGAGATTGTTGGGGAACTGTCAGCGTTTGCCGACGCGATCGCGCACGCAAAACAAACAGGCACGACACTGCATTTGATGGGTTTACTTTCAAACGCAGGAGTACATTCATATGACGCGCTGTGTCATGCACTTATTCGAGCGGCGGCCGCGGCAGGGCTTTCAAAAAACCAAGTAGCGGTGCATGTGTTTTCCGATGGGCGCGACACACCAAGCACTTCTCTTCCAGAACATATTGAACGACTTCAAGCAGTCATGACTGAAACCGGTGTTGGACGCATCGCGACTCTGCAAGGACGCTACTGGGCAATGGACCGTGACCACAACTGGGACCGAGTGGAACGCGCCTACAACCTACTTGTGCATGGCCGCGGCCGCACGGCTGATTCAATTGACGACGCAATTGCACAAGCGAGAGCAGCATCTGAGACAGATGAATTTATTGAACCAACAGTTATTGACTCAGATGGAGTGATCGGTGATGGCGACGCTGTGATTAATTTTAATTATCGCGTTGATCGTGAAATTGAAATTACTCAAGCCTTGATTGAGCCAGATTTCAGCGCGTTCGATCGTGGACCAAAGCTGAATATCCGCTATGTCGCAACCTTTCCCTATTATCAAGACATGAATGCAACAACAGCGTTTGATCGCACAGAAACCGCATTAGCAAACACCTTGCCGGATATTCTCGCGGAAAATAATCTCAGCCAATATCGCATCACCGAAACGGAAAAATGGGCCTATGTCACAAAAATTTTTAATGGCATGCGTGAAGAGGCTGTCGCAGGTGAGACGCGAGAATTAATTCCATCTGACACGGTTGCAACGTTTGATC
>JBIIKE010000091.1:0-3008 GCA_044233365.1 Bdellovibrionales bacterium
TGCGTCACTTCTTCAGTTTGTTTCGCGCTATCAGATGTCACTGTTGGAACAGGATACACACCCGCATTCATTGCCATAGGAAGCGGCACTTGCAAAAGCGATGAGATGACAATAAATCCGGTGATGACGTTTGAAAGCATATCGCAATATTATACTATATCTTCTTTTCGAATATTTTTTGTTTCGCCGGGCGAGAGTTGCAATGAATCAAGCGTTAATTTTCCTACTCGAACGCGTTGCAAGCTCGACAGGTTTCCACCAACTGCTCCAACCATTCGACGAATTTGTCGCTTCCACCCTTGCTTAATAATCATCCGAAATTGTTTTGGGTTGATGCGAGTGACTGTAGCCGGTGCCGTTTTGCCTTCTTCAAGTGTCACGCCCACACGCAGTTGCTCAAGCGCGGTGTCAGAAATTGGACTACTGCAGGTAATCACATATTCTTTTTCATGTTCAAACGATGGATGTGTCAGCTGATGCGCCAGATCGCCATCATCAGTAAATAACAATAATCCAGTCGAGTCTTTATCGAGCCGACCAACCGGTTTTAAAGAATTGGGCAAATAACTTGGAAGCAGCTCCATGACATTGGCTTCATCTTTATGAAAATCTGCCATTGTCGTCACAATCCCTTCTGGCTTGTTCATTGCGACATAGGTGTGACTCACACCTGGCAACACTATCTTCCCTTTCACCATCACAATATCTTGTTCGTTCACGTCTGTTGAAAAATCATCCGCAACAACACCGTTCACCACCACGTGTCCGCGTGCAATAAGTTCATCTGCTTTCCGCCGTGACGCTACTCCGCACTGTGAAAGATATTTGTTGAGTCGCATACACTCTATATATTGAAGCTGTAGATTATTTATCTGTGAAAAAATCCTGTGATTGTTTTTCAAGCAATTCTTTCAAATGCACATTTTCGTTGAGCTCTTGATAATCTGGCAACTGTGCAATATCGGTGATTCCTAAAAATTTCAAAAAATCAATCGTCACTTGATAGATTGGTGAACCGGTTTCTGTTTCACCCGCTTCTTCAACCAGACCTCGAATCATTAAGTTCCGCAAAATCAAACTGCAATTCACACCACGAATTAATTCAATTTCCGATTTACTGACTGGTCCGCGATACGCAATAATAGTCAGCGTCTCAAGAGCTGGGCGCGTTAGCTCACCGGTTTGTTCTGTTTTCAAAAATGCTGCGACTTGTTCTGCTGTTTCTGGAGCAGTTGTCATTTGCACATTACCGTCTTGCAATACAATGACAATGCCACCGGAGCGATCACGATATTCTGCTTGCAGTGCAGTCACTGTACTCTGCACAATCTCTTCAGACAGTTCAGTCAGTTTTGCAAGCTTGCGAATACTCACGGGAACATGGTGCGCAAACAACAACGCCTCAACGAGCTGCGCTGCTGTTGCAGGAACAACTGATTCAGCGGCAACCTCAACCGTGTCGATTGTCGCATCAGGTACTGTCTCAATAATTGTTTCTTCAGATGGTAATGATGTGTGTTCAGACATAAAAATTACTGTAAAAGTGATTGAATAGTAATAGTATCTTGCGGTGATTCTTGTGTCACAGCAATTTCTTGTTTTTTCATGAGCTCAAGAAGCGCCAAAAATGTCACCACAACTTCGCTGCGGTCTTCCGAGTCTGACAAGAGTTCAGTAAATGACAGCTGCTTGTGTTTTTTGAGCAAGTCGTGGATCTGCGTAAATTTTTCACGCAGTGTCACAACCTTTTCAATCGCCGCTTTCGGAATTCTCACAATTGGCGCAAGACTTTCAAGCACATCAACAAATAAATTGCGCAAATCATTCAGCTCAAACACACTCGGCGGACGGAATGTCACCACCTGCTCACGCACAGACGGCTTACTGCCAAACAATTGACGACCAGCATCGAGCATCTGCTGCACACCTTCCATCGCATCAACATACCGCTTATACATTTTCAGCTGCGTTGCAAGCTCGTTTGGATCTGCCTCCTCTTCTTGCTGCAAATACGGCAACAACGCCTGCGATTTCAGCAGCAACAACCGCGTCGCAATCACCAAAAAATCGGCGAGTTCTTCTGGCGAGCGTTCTTCAATTGTTTCAAGATACGAAATAAATTGCTCAGTCACTTCAGACAATGCGATCGTCGTAATGTCTAATTCCCGATTTTCGATCAGCTGCAACAACAAATCAAGCGGCCCATCAAAATTCTGGATTTGCAATTCCTGTTTCATGCTATTTTTTTGCGTCGACCTTCAAATCATATTCCGCAAGCGTCTCGGCTGACATTGCAGACGGCGCATCCATCACCGCTGTTCGACCTTGCATGGTCATTGGGAAACTTTGTACTTCACGTAAAAATTCTTCGCCAGTCAGATTCATCAGCATGCGTTCAACGCCAAGGCCAATTCCGCCGTGCGGTGGTTGACCGTAGCTAAAGGCTTCGAGCATGTGCCCAATCGACGCTTCAATGTCTTCATCTGAATACCCCATATTTTTGTAGGTCGCGCGGAGAATTTCCGGCTTGTGCGCACGAATACTTCCGCCGCCGGCTTCGTAGCCATTACACACCAAATCATATTGCTGTGTCATGATCTCTTCGATATTCTCACCCTTCATGTGCCACTCTAGATGCTCTGGTTTCGGCATCGAAAATGGATTGTGTGTGAAGGTCCATTTCCCATCGTCGGTTTTTTCAAAAAATGGAAAATCAATCACCCACGCAAACGCCAAAACACCATTTGCCTTATCTTCTTCTGTTCGTAAATCAAATTTATCAGCACCATATTTTTCCATCGATTCTTTGTAGGTAATGCGTGGAAATGGTTTTTGTTTGATCACACCACCAACTGCTTCAACCGCGGAAATGACCATTCCTTCAACCATGTCGAGCACGTCATTATATTCTACAAATGCCATTTCAATATCAAGCTGCGTATGTTCAAACCCACGGTCAGCGCGCAGATCTTCATCACGCAAACAACGACCGAGCTGAAAGTAGCGTT
>JBIIKE010000092.1:0-2986 GCA_044233365.1 Bdellovibrionales bacterium
GCAGGTGTTTATCACGTTTGATTCATCACAAATCCCAACTGTTCTTGCATTCCTTGTTGTTGGCTTCATCACCATTCTTGGTGTGGTATTTGTAACAGAAGGGCAGCGCAATATTCCGATGTCACATGCACGGCATCATAACGCAACGAGTCAAAAAAGTTATTTACCACTGCGCGTTAACCAGGCTGGTGTTATCCCAATTATTTTTGCTGTCACACTGACAACAATGCCACAACTGGCAGCACAATGGCTCTTGCAAATTAATGTTGGATTTTTAAATCCAGCGATGCAATTTATTATTACTTGGTCACAAAATCAATTGGTGAATGGCATTTTCTATTTTGTGTTGGTTGTTGTCTTTTCTTATTTTTATACGGGCGTCGTGTTTCACCCAGAACGGATTGCAGAAAACCTCCAACGGAGCGGAAGTTTTATTCCTGGTATTCGTCCAGGCAAAGATACAGAAAATTACTTGCGTATGGTATCGAATCGGATTTTATTGGCTGGTGCACTATTTCTTGGTACTATTGCGATTTTGCCACTTGTGGTGCAAGCATTTGCGTCTGGAAGTTTTCAAAATATTGCGATTGGCGGAACGAGCTTATTAATCGTTGTTTCTGTAGCTATTGAAACCGTGAAACAAATTGAAGCGCAGCTGACTGTGCGTGAATATGATGCTTTATAATACTATGACTGACACAAGCTTTGAAAAAAAGATCTGCCTCTTTGGTCCGCAGGGATCAGGGAAGGGAACGCAAGCCAAGCGACTCATTGCAGAATTTGGAGTTCCGCATTTATCAACTGGTGATATTTTTCGGAAAGCGATTGCTGATCGATCTGAGCTCGGACAAAAAATTGAAGCTATTATGAAGGCTGGTCAACTGGTTCCAAGTGAGGTGACTAATGCAGTAATGAAAGAACGTCTCGCACAAGAAGATTGTTTGAATGGTTTTGTACTCGATGGCTACCCACGTAATCTGATTCAAGCAGAAGCACTTGATGGCACCTCTGCTCTCACACACGTTATCGTCCTTTCAATTCCAGATGAAGAGTCTATTCATCGATTATCACAACGCCGAGTGTGTGTGTCGTGTGGAGCGACATACCACCTCGATTTTCAACCACCACAACAACCGAATGTTTGTGATTCTTGTGGGAGCGAATTAAAACAGCGTGATGATGATCAGCCAGAGGCCATTGCGCAGCGTTTGCACATTTATCATGCAGAAACACAGCCGCTCATTGCGCGCTACAAAGATCGTGGTCTTGTCGATGAGATCGACGGCATGGGAACAATTGATGAAGTATGGGAACGTGTCAAAAGTGCAGCCTATGGCAGTCATTCTTAAAACCCCTGAACAAATTCAGTACATGGCTGAGGCCGGTGCGATTAATGGCATTGGCTTGAAAGCTGCGATGGATGCGGCAGAACCCGGCATTTCAACCCAAGAATTGAACGATATTTTTGAGACAACGATCAGGGGGCTCGGAGCAATTCCATGTATTCTTGGATTTGAAGGCTACACGAAAAGCATTTGCACATCGATCAATGACCAGGTCGTGCACGCGATTCCAAGCAAAGACGTGATTCTCAAAAAAGGTGACATTATCGGAATTGATGTTGGTGTGCGTTACAAAGGCTATTGCTCTGACATGGCACGCACGGTTGCTGTTGGTCATATTTCTAAAGAAGCCCAAGAATTATTGTGGGCGACCGAAAGTGCAATGAACGAAGGGATTGAATATTTTGTGCCAGGGAATACAATCGGTGACATTGGCTACGCTGTTCAGCAGTATGCAAAAAAAGCCGGACTGGGTGTCGTGCGTTCGCTTGTCGGTCATGGCATTGGCACAGAAATGCATGAAGAGCCAGCGCTGCCAAATTACGGAAAACCAGGTGATGGTTTGACGCTCGAAGTTGGTATGGTACTCGCGATTGAACCAATGTTCACCACGGGTTCACATGAAGTGATCTTTGAACAAGATGGTTGGACTGTCCGGACAGCAGACGGATCACTTGCTGCACACTTTGAAAATACTGTTGCGATTACCAAAGATGGTCCATTGATTTTAAGCGTGTTACCATAACTCTATGAAATATCTTGGTATTGACTATGGACTCAAACGCACCGGCGTTGCAGTGTCTGACACCGCTGGTCGTGTTGCGGTGATTAAAGAAACGATTACCTCCGAAGGCCAACAAGGCGTGATTGATCGAATTAAAAGTATTATTGAAGATGATTCCGTGGACGTCGTTGTCGTTGGTCGACCGACAAATATGGACAATGGTGACACACAGCAAACTGAAATCACTGACCGCTTTGTCGAGAAGTTGCGCAATCATATTGAGAAGCCTGTGCAAGTGACAGAAGAGCGTCTCACAACCGAAATGGCAAAAACGTTATTGCAAGGTGTTGAAATGGAGAAGCGTGATCAAGTTGCCGCACAAATTTTGTTGCAGGATTTTTTGGATCAGCAACAGCAGAATAATCAGTAGTGGCTATGATGAGCCCGTTTGCAATTATTGTTCTGGCCTTTATGATCAGTCTGGTCTGCGGTTTTGGTGTGCGCTGGGCTGCGCAGCATTTTCAGATTATTGACGTCCCGACAGGTGGCCGCAAAATTCATACGCGACCAGTGGCGTTGCTCGGGGGAGTAGCGGTGATTGTCAGTACCATCATTGCGTTTTGGATTGCATCACCAGATTTGTTTGGTGGTTATTTGCTGCCGAAACACTTGATTGGCGTATCGATTGCAGCTGGTTTTTTATTAGTTGGCGGAGCGCTTGATGACCATTTGAATTTGCCACCGCTGGCTCAATTCTTTTTTCCCGTCACTGCAACGCTTGTGATTATTGCCTCCGGCATTGGGATTGATTATATTAGCAGTCCGTTTGGTGGCGTCTTGTATTTTGATCAGTGGCATATTCAGGTGCTTGAATGGAAGGGTACGCCGTATTTTTTCACTGTCTGGGCAGATTTGTTTA
>JBIIKE010000093.1:0-2971 GCA_044233365.1 Bdellovibrionales bacterium
CTGATATTTTTTGAATTATAGAGGTCAGTGAAAGTGGGGAGTGTGTTCGGTGTTGTTCCAGATTTCTCAAGAATGTTTCCACCAACAAATCCGGTGTGTCCAATAAGAGCTGTTTTCATATGCATTATGCAGTTTAAATGAATAGTTCTTGTGAAGAATAGCATTTTTTGGCGAAATGTCTACTCTGTGATATGGTTTTTTGATGAACCAAGATATAGAAAAAAAATGGGACCATATTGTTATTGGTGGCGGTTTCTACGGATGCATGCTTGCTGTGCATTTAGCCCAATCTGAAAAAAGTGTTTTACTCATTGAAAAAAATGATAAGTTGTTACAAGAAGCGTCTTTTGTGAATCAAGCTCGGGTACATAACGGATATCATTACCCGCGAAGTGTTTTGACGGCATTGCGATCTCGAGAGAGCTTGCCTCGATTTGTTGATGATTTTCCAGATGCCATCGATAATTCCTTTGAAAAATATTATGCCATTGCTCGGAGCGGTTCAAAAGTAACGGCTCGTCAATTTGAATTATTTTGTCACAATATTGGAGCGGAATGTGACCCAGCAACAGACGCTGTTTCTGACCTTTTTAATAAGCATACTATCGAAGCAGTTTTTCGTGTGAAGGAATTTGCGTTTAATGCTCAGAAGTTGGCAGAATATTCTCTCCAACGATTACAAGCAGCTGGAGTAACGGTGCGTTATAGTACGACAGCTCATTCTGTACAAAAAAGTGAAAATAAGGTCCGAGTTATCCTTGAGTCAGGAGAATCTTTAGTTGGCGGTGAGGTATGGAATGTGACATATGCAGGAATTAATGATCTATTGCAACATTCTCATTTGCCATTATTACCATTGCGTTATGAGTGGACAGAAATGGGTCTAGTGGAGCCACCAGATGAATTTCAAGGTCGTGGAGTCACGGTCATGGATGGTCCGTTTTTTTCAATGATGCCTTTTCCGGCGCGAAAATTATATTCATTTAGCCATGTTCGTTATACGCCACACTATCAATGGACAGATCAAGATAAAACCCCAGTGCTATCTCGAAATCATTCAAATATGCCTCTAATGCTTGCTGATGCTGCGCGCTTTGTTCCGAGCTTGCAAGATGTACGAGTGCATGATTCTATTTGGACAGTGAAAACAATTTTAATGCAAAACGATCAAGATGATGGGCGTCCGATTCTTTTTCGGCAGCACTATGGCATTCCGAACTTTCATGTTATTATGGGCGGCAAGATTGACAATATCTATGATATTATACATTTTTTACAAGATGGAAAAAAGAATTCGTAAATATAGTGCAGACAGATATCGTGCAGGGGTGCGTTTTTTGGAGTCATTGTTTCTTTTTTTCAATAAACACATTGATTGGGTATATGCAATAGTTGGCGCATCGCTTCTTATTTTTTTGGCTATTACAATTAGCCTTGATGCTATTCATAAAGCCTCTTATTTTAACGGATACCCAACAAATGGAGCATTTCAGCTGTTAAATCCCTTGCGTCGGTTTCTCGATGGTCAAGTTGTTGGGCAAGATTTTTTCTTATTCCACGGGGTTGGCGCTGTTCTCATCCATTTTCCAATATTTTTCTTTTTTGGGCAAGATATTTTTGCATCTGAATTTGCGCACTCACTAGTTTCACCAATGACATTTTTTCTGGTTGTATGGACATACGCCTATGCTTTATCACGTAAATGGACTCGTGCGTTATTTTGGGCAAGCGCAGCACTGCTTGTTGGTTGGACTGCCCAGTCTGTGTTAGTGATTCCGGGCAATTCTATTTTGTCTGTTCGGTCTTTTTTTCCGCCTATCGCACTGTCAGTTCTTTATCTGTTTCGACAATATCCAATTGGCAAAAATCCATTCGTATTTGGTGCTATCGGTGGCTTGCTGTCAATGATCGCATTTTTTATCAGCACAGAGCACGGTCTTGCCATGACTCTGGCATTTGGTGTTGCAACAGCCATTGGATTTCCCGGCGGTATCATTACACGTAGTAAGGCAATGGGTACGTTTATTGCAGCATATGGAGGTTTCATGGTTTTTGTCTATAGTCTTATTGCAGGCCGTGATTTTTTTGCAAATATACGATATGCATTAAAAGATGTTCCCGCAGACCAATTTTGGTATTTTGGCGCTCCTCCAAACTCCGTTATTGAACAGAGTATTAATCTTCAGGATGGTGTTGTTAGTACTGCAGTTATTTTATTATTCTTTGCCTGTGTCTTTTTATATCGTTCAGTCAGGCATCGTTTATTTGATGATTATCTTCTATTAATGGCCAGTGGGTATGGCATTGGAACATACATGTCTCAATTAGGATATTATTCATCAGGTCATACCGTTCCAGCAAAGCGCATTATTTTTGGTATTCTGGTGTTTCTTGTTTGGAAGCACAGAGATCGAATCACTGCTTTTTGTAAAAGATACCAGTTATTTGAATTGCCTCAAAAATTTTCTGGTATTACATTATTTTTATTTGCTGTCATTGGTGTGTATACCGTTCTTTTTCAATCTCCTACTGCGGCATATTTTTCTAACCCTATTAAACAGTTTCAGACTGTCTTTTCAATAGGCGTTCCAGAAAGATATGGATCTCTTGTTCGGGGTGTCGAAACTTCTCAAACAGTGAGTGATGGCGCAGTTTTGTCCGTTGCCTGGGATAGGCGTTATCGAGATATTTTTCAGGCAATGAGTGATGATGTTTTTTATATTGAACCACTGACAAATAAGGAGTGGGTTAATGGAGTAGAACGTGCTTCTAAAAAACAGATTCTTGTTCCAGTTGTGAAAGAAGTAGATAGTCAGCCACTTCAAGTTGGGCAAGTTGTTATTTTTCCGCACTCAGGCAAACGCACAGTGAAGGGTATTGTACGATATAATGAACATTTTTGGAGAGTGAAGTTTGGCAAAGCAATTGATGCTGAAAAAGATGTATACCCCTCTATTGTTCTCAAAAAGCC
>JBIIKE010000094.1:0-2954 GCA_044233365.1 Bdellovibrionales bacterium
AATGTCCGTGATAATCCCCTGCTTTTTTGATGGCAACTCAATCTCATCACCGAGTTTCATTTTTTTTGATGCGAGAATATTCAAACCAGCAAACACATTTGTTAATGTATCTTGCAAACCAAGCGCGACAGCGAGACCTCCAACGCCCAAGGCTGTGAGAATCGGCGTAATCGGTTGACCAAGCACATTCAAGACAAACACAATACCGGTAAGTACAATTCCCCAGCGAATAAAATTAATCACAATCGAACTTTCCGCTTTTGAACGTTTTAAAATCCACCAAATAATAAACCGTTGCGTAATCCAGGTGATGACCAAAATAACGACAATCGATTGCACTTCAGATTGATGGCTGTAGAGCCAACGCAAAATTTCGTGCCAAATATTAATTAGTGTAATTTGTAGACTACTCATATGAATTTTTTATTTTTGCGCGTAAAAGGAATAACGTGACTACCCACAATACTATCATGGTTGTGCGAAATTCAAAATGATTTGCAAAAAAAGCCACAACAGTTACATAGACAACAGCAGCTTGCGCGCCAGATGCGAGTAAGACATATTCATTATAATGAAACTGCTCTTGCGTGAGCTGTCTGGTTTCTGGGCGTGATGGAATCAAACCGATCAAGCGATACAACGTCCACAAAATCCACATCATTAATAACAAGCCAGCTGTCCCAAACTCCGCCCACAATGCAAACCAGCTGTTATCGATGACGCCAATGTCTCCGCTCGCACCATATGGCAATCCTAAACGATTATAGACTTCTTTATTTACAAATTGTGCGACAGTTCCAGAACCAAACATCCCCGGACCAACACCATACACCGGACTACTCGCAACGACTAAACGCGGCACTTCAACAATCCAAAACGTGCGTCCAAAGTTATCATAATTCCCTTGTAAACTTTGTTGCGACAGTGGCTCGACCAAGCGCTCAAACACCGTTGCATCTGGCGAATCAACCACCGCACGAATATCAAGGCCAATAGTTTGGGCATAGACAAATGCCCCAATAATTAAACTCAAAAGACCAAAACCGCTCATCACGAGCACCGCCCGTTTTTTCCAGACTACACCCATCAACCACACTAAAGAAATGGCGAGTGCTAGTAGCGCCGCCCGACTTGAAGACAAAAATGTACAAATGATTCCAAGGGTCGTCAGAATCGCATATAGCCGAAACCGCTCGTTCAACACCGGAAAGTATTGACGCAACGAAAACATTCGACTGAGTCCGACGCCCGCGACAATCGTCGTGAACATCCCGATCCAGGCACCGTAGCGATCATAACGCCCGAGTGTGGCAAATAACCGGGTTCCAAGTTGCCAAAACTGATCAACACCACCATACGAAAATTGTCCGCCATATTCAATGACCGCACTTGGAATCAAATAGGGATCAAGAGCACCACCGGCTGCGTATTGCAATAATCCAATGGCGATTTCAACACCAAACAAGGCTAGTAACCATTTCCACGCCCGATCAAAAAAGGATTGCGGAATATCCATGTAGACCAATACAATGCCAATGAGCGCAAACCGCATAATTTGACGAATACCAAGCACACCGATCAGCGCATCAACGCCATTAAAAATCATTGAAACAACACCAACAAAGAAAAAAGCGGCCATCAAAATAAGCAACTGTGAACGGAGTCGATCATAGCGCTGGAACATGCCGATGCCCAGATGCGTTGCAGACACAGGTTGTTGTGGTCGATCTACTAATAACGGTCGAATGAAACGGTCAAACAATACCCGCGCGACCATTGAATACACCAGAATCTCAGGGAAAAAACGGACATACAAAAAACTTTCTTGCGGAATAAAACGAATCACAACCGATTCCAGTGCAATCCAAATCACGAGACCAACAACTGAAATATGCATCTGCTTCATTGCGAACCACCAAATAACACCGAGGACAAAAAAAGTTGCAGCTTGAATAATCGTGATGGTATCGCGCAAGACATAGGCCGCAAGCCCGAGCACAGCAAATAATCCAAGTGCGAAAATAATTTCCTGGGTCTCTGCTTTAATCATTTTTTGTTTTGGGCTCATTATTTTTTCCAGGTTATAGTATATGTCATCGCCAAACCACAAAACCGATTTGGAATAATCTGCGCATTTTCAATTCCAGCATTTGTGAGCAGCCGCTGCAATCGCGACCGATCAAGTAAATCCATATACCCTTCTCCGGCCCAGCCTTTGCCAACGAGCTTGAGCACGCGGTGAAAATTTTTTTGTGACAAGAGGAGATGTACCAGTGGAACCCGAGTGTGGATCTCCACAGGAAATTTTCTGTTCGGCGTTGTGATGTACCCACGCTTGCTAACACGATAGAGTTCTTTGAGAAACTGCAACTGCTCGTCTTCGCCAAGGACATGTTCAATCACTGCATTGGAATACACAATGTCAAATTCCGCGTCTGCAAATGGCATCTCTCGCCCATCACCGCTCAGCACGCGCATTGTCGGGTAACGTGTTGCTAGTGGAGTCACATCTCCCTGGCTCAAAATTGTAATATTTTCTGGGTGTGAATAGTTTTTTTCGAGGTAATTATCTGTGTCAGAATATTCAGTCACATTCGCACCAACATCGAGAATTGTTTCACTCGACTTCGGCTCTATGAGCGCCAAAAACTGCTCGTATTTTTTTTTACGACTACGCGCAGAAATTGTGTATGCAATTCTATCAACCAGACCATGTTTCATATTTGTTATTATACCACAGAGCGGCTTGCTCGCAGTGCATTCACAATCACCAAAATATCAATTCCTTCTTGCAACAACGAACCAACAAGTGGCGGAATATGTCCAAACGCTGCAGCGATCATACAAATAACACTCAAGCCAATACCAATCCAAATGCTTTGCAGTGCGATTCGTATTGAGCGACGCGCGACACCAAACACCGACAACACTTGCTGCAACTCACCGCCTAACAA
>JBIIKE010000095.1:0-2939 GCA_044233365.1 Bdellovibrionales bacterium
TCATATTATTGTGATTACTTCTTAGTTTACGAAGACCGAAAATCTTTTAAGCTTACAGTAAAGCCCTCGCTAGAAATTGTGGCCACAGCGCCATTAAAAGTCTCTATTGAAGACGTAGAGCATTTCATGCATCGTAAGTGGCTTTGGATGAATAAACAACTGCAGTATTTTGGTAAGTTCCAAAAAAAGATATACGAAAAAGAATATATTTCAGGTGAAAGTTTTTTGTATTTAGGTCGTCAGTATCAATTGATTGTAAAAAAGGGAAAAGAGGACCTTGTGTCATTGCAGAGAGGGAGACTGTTAGTTACAACAACAAAATCTGTTCAAAACGGTAAGTATAATAAAGAATTGATTGAGAAGTGGTATCTTTTACGAACTCAGATTGTTTTACATGACCGATTTCAAGCGGTGTTCGCTCTATTTCAATACAAGGACTTGCCGACACTTAGGATTCAAAAAATGACAAAACGTTGGGGAAGCTATGTTAATAATAAAAAGATTATTTTAAACCCAGCCTTAATTCATGCATCAAAAGATTGTATTGATTATGTTATTGCACATGAATTTTGTCATTTTCGATACAAAAATCACACAAAAAAATTCTACACTTTATTAGAAAGTAAGGTGCCTGAATGGGAAAAAATCAAAGAAAAATTAGAGCTGCGTTATAGCTAATTTATTTCAGTTATTCGGAAATTTTTTGTATTTTAACGCTTTGGCAAGCGTCCTCCTGAGTCTAAGCACTTTTTAAGTGAGTCATAAGACTTAAAGTGCCTTGTTCTGTCGTAATATGTCGAGCCTGGCTCATGGCATATCCCAGAATTACTTTTTTTTACTACAATTGAATCTGTAAAACCGTTTTCTAATTTTTCTGGACTAAAAAGAAGGCTAAAAAATAAAATTAAGGAGATTGTTAGTGTAATTACAAATTGTGTAATATGACGCCAATTTAAATACCAATATATAGCGCTTATTTCATTTTCTTGATGTAATTTTTTTAGAAAAAAATATCCTATTACAGGAAATGAAAATATGCCATTTAAAATTAAAAGAGTAGGTAAAAATAATGCATCAGAAAAATAAATACCGCATACGCCTATGGTAATATTAAAGAATGAAAATAATGTGTCCCAAGAAAGTAATAAAAATTCTTTAAAATAATCTATTACTAATCTAATTTGAGAGATCACAAATTGCTTCATGCAGCGCTAATTGCGTTTATCTTACAACTGGATCTCTCGTTTCACAATCTTCTCCTTCAACTCAGCAATAAACTGCTCTTTGTTCACAGCAACAGCATCTTGTTCGCCACGTTTGCGAACCATCAAATCATCTGATTCCATTTCTTTGTCACCAATAACCAGCATGTACGGCACTTTTTTCATAACGGCTGTTCGAATCTTCTTGCCAACGCCTTGATCGGAATGATCAGCCGCCGCGCGGATGCCAGAGGCTTTGAGCTCTGCAACCAGCTTATCAACGTGATCCCGATGTGTTTCACCAACGGAAATCAGCTGCACTTGAACAGGGGAGAGCCAGACCGGAAATGAACCCGCAAAATGCTCAATAATAAACGCCATAAACCGTTCATGGGTCGACAGTGGCGCACGATGAATAACATAGACCTCATTGTTCGCAGTGCCAGTCGAATCCGTGTAATGCAAATCAAACCGTTTCTTGGCAATAAAATCGAGCTGCACAGTCGACATGGTTTCTTCACGACCAATTACAGACCGAAATTGCACATCAATCTTCGGGCCGTAAAACGCCGCTTCATCTGCCACTTCAACAAATTGCACACCACTCTCTTCAAGCACACGACGCAAAACGCTTTCTGTAAATTCCCAATTTTCAGGTTCTTGCAAATATTTTTCTGTTCGCTCTGGATCCCATTTGCTCAAGCGAAACCAATAATCTTCTAAACCAAACAACGCAAAATACTTTTGAATCATTTCAATCACGCCGCGAATCTCAGCTTCAATCTGATCACGTGTGCAATACATATGCGCGTCATTCATCTCAAGCGCGCGCACTCGCAGCAAACCGGCGAGAGTTCCAGACAATTCATTGCGATAACACATGCCGTATTCTGCAAGCCGCAACGGCAACTCACGAAAACTGCGTGGTCGCTGATTAAAAATCGTGTGATGAAACGGACAGTTCATCGGTTTTAAATGATAAATCCCATCATCCATTTCCATTGGTGGATACATCGAGTCAGCATAATAGGGGAGGTGACCGGACTGTTCAAACAATTCTTTTTTCGCAAGATGCGGTGTTGAGACGCGCACGTAGCCATAGGACTCTTCCATTTCACGGGCTAATCGCTCAATCTCATCTTTCATGATTGTTCCATTCGGTAACCACATTGGCAGACCTTTGCCGATTGTTTCATCAATAAAAAACAGTTCTTGTTCGCGGCCAATTTTGCGATGATCTCGCAATTTCGCTTGTTCAAGCATTTCTAAATGCGCTGCCAGCTCTTCAGCTGTTGCAAACAGGAAGCCATAAATGCGAGTCAGCATCGGATTTTTTTCATCACCTTTCCAATACGCTCCAGCAACACGATCGAGTGTGAGTCCAAGAGCAGGCACTTCTTTTGAAGACTGTGAGTGACCACCACGACACAAGTCAGTGAATGCGCCGATTGTATAGAGAGACAATTCTTCGCCGCCGGCTTCTAATTCATCAATGAGTTGCAGCTTGAGCGGTTGTCCGGCCATTGCTGCGCGCGCTTCATCCGCGGAAACAACTGCGCCAGTCATTTCTAAATTCTGGGCAATCAATTTCTTCATCTGCTTTTCAAGCTTTGGCAGCATTGAATCAGAAAAAGTGACATCTTCTGGAAACAGAAAGTCATAATAAAAACCGTGTTCAATCGTTGGGCCAATGCCAAGTTGTACTCCAGGAAATTGTGTGACAACAGCGCTAGCGAG
>JBIIKE010000096.1:0-2926 GCA_044233365.1 Bdellovibrionales bacterium
GGAATGGGGTATGTTGCGCTTTCTCGGGTACGCTCACTTGATGGGCTGTATATTACCGGAATGAATCGCATGGCGCTGAGCGTTGATCCAAATGTGCAGCATTTTGATGGTCAATTTCAAATGCAATCCGCGTTGATTGCGGAAAAGGAATAACTATTTTTTTAGGCAGAATTATTTCTGCACAAAAAGACAGGTGCGACGTTGTTGTGTGTCAAGCAACGTCGCGTGCATATGCTGTATGCGCAGCTTTATGTATAAAACCACCAGGCCGCACAAACGCTGAGCCAGGTGGCGAGGTTAAAGGTCTCACTCCCAGCCATCCAGAGCAAGTTGCTTTCCCAGCTGCCCGCAGCGTCCTTCTGTCTCTTGAACATCCACAGTCGGGTGCTGACGCTCACTACACCAACAAGGAGAGCCAGTGGCGCATGACCTGTTCCACCTTCTTCTGTGATTTTCCATGCCATTAACAATTGTGGCACAGATTTGCAGAAGGTTGCGAAGATGCTCTTGGTCGAGGCCTCGGTCAACCCGACGCGCTGCCAAATAGCCCAGGCGACTGCGACCAGACCGCCAAGCACACCTGAAGCGATGGCGTACCAGTCGTTCAAGCACCAGACATAGTCTGGATTTGTAGCGATCGCAATCCCGACCAGAAGGGTGGAGGTTCCCCAGAGACCGTAGATCGCAAGGGTTTCCTTGCCTTGTTGAGACGGGTGATCCTTATGTGCGTCAAAAGCCAGCCAGCCCATAATGCACATAAAAATAAACATCAGGCCAATGTTCGCTAGGCTCAGGCCCTTAACGGTTTCCATGGCCTTCGCCGTCTGCGATGTCACGGTCGCAACCGCGCAAACCAAGCTGATAAGAAAAAATCCACTGCTGTTTCGCAGGAAGTTACGCATGGAAGCCCCCTTGAATTTTCTTTATACCATTGAATGGACATGCCGAAGCTGCACTATGCAGTAGGCAGAGGATCGTACCGTATAATCAAAATTTTGAGCTGTCAATTTTTTGACAAACAAAAAACCCGCTCGAAAGCGGGCTTTTTCATAAGCAATTATTGCTTATGCACGTTGTACGTTTACAGCACGTGGTCCTTTGTCTGAATCTTCTGTTTCGAAAGAGACAGAATCCCCAACGTTCAGTTCATCATATGTCACACCAACGAGAGCTGATGTATGGAAGAATACTTCCTTTTCTTGTCCTTCTACAGAGATGAAGCCGAAGCCTTTGTCTGTCAGGGTTTTGATTGTTCCTGTCATAATGTTGTTAACCTAATAAATGTGGCAAATCGCCATCAACATAATCGCACGTATTCAATAATCTGTCAACTGCGGCTACTGATTACTTCTGTAAAATGTGCTATACTGTGGATATGTCTACTGAATCATTACGCGGTGTGTTATGGCGACCAGTGACCGTATTGGTTGGTATTCTTATTGGTTTATTTTTGCGTTACACACTTGGGCTCGAAGAAATCGCTCATTGGGTATGGATTATATCAATTTTTATTGGCGCGAGTGCGTTTTTATACAGCACCATACAAGATATTTTTCATGCACGATTTGGTCTTGATTATATCGCGTTAACAGCCATTATTGTCGCGTTCATTACACAAGATTATTTAGTAGGCGTCGTCATTGTATTAATGCTGACAACAGGCGAGGCGCTAGAGATGTATGCGTCGTTACGTGCTCGAAAATCACTCACTGCGTTGATTGATCGGATTCCAAAAAGCGTTACAGTGTTAGTGTCAGCTGATCCAAATAGTGGAACCGCGGAAAAAAACATTGAAGATGTTCGGATTGGTGAATATATTTTTGTGCGACGTGGAGAGGTTATTCCATTAGATGGTGTTTTAGAAAGTACAATTGCAGAAACAGATGAGTCGTCATTAACTGGCGAGCCATTTAATATTGTGAAAGAAGCTGGTGATGTTGTTCGTAGTGGAACCGTGAATATTTCTGATCCAATTGTGATTTGCGTAACCGTCGAAGATCGTGAATCAACCTATCGCAAAATCATTGGATTGGTTGAACAAGCTCAAGAATCAAAAGCACCCTTAGTCCGTTTAGCAGACCGATATAGTTTAGTGTTTACCGCAGTGACCGCGGTGATTGCGGTTGGTGCATATTTCATGACGCGTGACATGAATATTGTGTTGGCAGTACTCGTTGTTGCGACGCCGTGCCCACTCTTGATCGCCACGCCAATTGCATTGATTGGTGGAATGAGTTCTGCGGCGAAACAAAAAGTTATTTTGAAAAACCTAGCGAGCATTGAAGTGTTATCTCGCGTGAAGCATATTGTCTTTGATAAAACTGGAACAATTACGTTAGGTGAGCCGATTGTGACAGCGGTGGTGTTAAAAGATCAGTCATATACTGAGAGCCAGGTACTAGCAATTGCATCAAGCATTGAACATAATTCACTGCATCCGATTGCGAAAGCGATTGTCTTGCATGCTCGCGCACAACAGGTTGAGCCAGCGCATGTAATCAATATCCAAGAAAAAATTGGCGAAGGGATTTCTGGTGAGGTTGATGGCACGCGCTATTTGCTTGCAAAATATTCAGCGTCAGATCATTTTACAATCGCACTCAAATCTGGTGAGCAGGTTATTGCATTGATTGAAATGGCAGATGCAATGAAACAAGGTTCAAAAGAACAGATGCAACAATTGATTGCGCAAGGGTATGCACTTGAAATGCTGACTGGAGATAAAGAGGCAGTCGCGCAAGATGTTGCCGCTCAGGTTGGTGTCGCAATGATGATTCAGGCGAATTGTACGCCAGAGCAAAAATTACAGCGGATTCGTGAGCTGCAGCAGCAGGGTTATGTTGTTGCAATGGTGGGCGATGGTATTAATGACGCACCAGCCTTGGCTGCGGCAAACGTTGGCATTGTGTTTTCCAATGAAGAAAAT
>JBIIKE010000016.1:0-11820 GCA_044233365.1 Bdellovibrionales bacterium
GTTCACACATTGCTGATAGTGCTCTTGCTGAGCTTGCTGACAATGTTGACACCATTATTACAATTCCAAACGATCGCTTGTTGCAAATTATTGACAAGAAGACTTCCTTATTAGAAGCCTTTGGAATTGTTGATGAAGTGCTGCGTCAAGGTGTTGCTGGTATCACGGATTTAATTACAGTCCCAGGCTTAATTAATGTCGACTTTGCAGATGTGAAATCAGTCATGGCTGAAGCAGGTAGCGCGTTAATGGGTATTGGTCGAGCATCTGGTGAACATCGAGCTGTTGAAGCAGCGAAAGCGGCGATCGACAGTCCATTGCTTGAAATGTCGATTGAAGGTGCGCAAGGAATCTTGTTCACTATTATGGGTGGTAGTAACTTAGGTATGTTTGAGGTCAACGAAGCGGCCAGAATCATTACTGAACATGCTGATCCAAATGCACGCATTATTTTTGGCGCAGTGATTGATGAATCATTGAAAGATGAAATTCAAATTACGGTGGTAGCAACTGGTTTTGGTGGCAAGGCCCGTACCGTCAAACGACGTGAAGCGACAAATCCATTTCGAGATAGTGAAGCGCTGACACCTGGACCGTCTCGTTACACTGAAGACAAGGAAGGGGCGGCAACAGAGGCGAGTTTTGATGTCATGAACGCTCCAGCTGCACGCAGTATTATGGACGAAGAAAAAGTTGATAACTCTCAAGAAGACGATCTCGACATTCCTGCGTTTATTCGCAAAAAAATGATGTAGTCTCTCGAGGTGTTTGAGTATTTTCGGTAACTGGCGCTGAGCTTAACAACAAGTCTGCCGTCATCACTCAGTAAACGTCACCTCAAAATCTCACAACAACCTCTCAACTGCCCAATAAGGAAATACACAGAATCTCTTATTGTGTGATATACTTTTCGGTATGTCGAGGCAGGAAATAAAAATACAAAAACGATTTCATAGAATTACGACAGAGCACTGGATGCAAGTCAGTTTTTGCCTGTCTATTTTTTTGCTTCTGATTGCGTTGTTCGCTTTTCAAAATATCCATTTTTATACATCGCTGGATTTTTATAAATTGTCTCTCGCGATGACTACAGTCGTCATGGTTGGTGTTGGGTCAATTTCCATTGCTCGATATGCAGCCAAGCCGAATGATCCTGATCTATTTATCGCGCTGGCTTTTTTGAGTCACGCTCTCCTTGATACACTCCAGCTTTTCACCATCAGCGATTATGGAACTCATCATTTCACTTTTACATCACAGTATTCAATTATTTATTGGTCTTGGCTAGCGTCACAAATTTTGTGGGTTGGCTTGCTTTGTGTTGCAGTCAGCATATCATTCTTACAACAACACTATGGCGAAAAAGCCCGCGTGCGCTGGGGGGTCATTGTGACAACGACGCTTGGTCTGACTGCAGCTGCAGCTGTGTTTTTCTTGGCGCTGGATTTGCCGCTACTCTATTTTTCCGTCGGACCGTTTAATCGACCGCTTGAATTCATTCCGGGCATTTTAGCATTGGTCACGTTATTAGCATTTTTTATTAAGGGTGAGTGGCATACGGATCCATTTGATTTTGGTCTTATTCTCGGATTATTTTGGATATTTTTAGCGCACATTTTTTTTGCCTCTCAATCACTCGCCTTGCTTGATGAACATTTTTATATCTCTCATTTCATGACGAATGTTTCGATCCTGTTTGTGATTGTTGGAGTATTGCGGAGCATGACGCGTTTATTACAAGACGTCGAGTCACAAGAACATCAAATTGAGGATCGGATGCAGGAAATTAAACGTGAGAAAGCGCTCGACGATACATTTATTGAAAGTATTGGTGATGCAATTGTGGTGACAGACAGTGACACACGAATTACGCGTGTGAATAAAGCCTTTCAGTCCATTACAGGATGGAAAGAGGAAGAGGCCATTGGTCAGCCCGTCACAAAAATTTTACCCATGTTGGATAGCGCTGGGGTTGCGGTGCCATATGAAAAGCGTCCTCAGGCAAAAGCATTATTCCGAGGCCAAAAAGTGGAAACCTCAATGCAATCGTCATATGTCCGTAAAGATGAATCGCATTTTACAGTCAGCTCTACGGTCACACCAATTGTTGTTGATGGTGATATTATTGGTGCAATTGAAGTCTTTCGTGATGTTTCAAAAGAAAAGCTTATTGATGAACAAAAAAGTACATTTGTGTCTGTTGCGTCTCATCAACTCCGAACACCGCTCACAACCTTGAGTTGGTACACCGAAATGTTATTGTCTGGTGATGCTGGAAAGGTCAACAAAAAACAAAAGGAATTTTTGCAGGAAATTTATCAAGGGAGCAAACGATTAGTATTGCTTGTCAATGATCTGTTAAATATTTCTCGTATTGAATCTGGTCGCTTAACCATTGAGCCGGAACCGACAGATCTTAAGGCATTAATTGATGACAGTATCTTGGAAGTACAGCCTTTGCTTGAGGGATTGAAATGTACAATCAAGACAAAATTCCCGCGTGGCAAAATGAAGCCCATCCCACTTGATCCAGTTGTGTTTCGACAAGTCATTCATAATTTACTCACGAATGCAATTCGTTATTCACCAAAAGACAAGGCGAGTGCAATTACAGTTGCTGTGAATCACAAGCGCTTCGGTATTGAACGTAATATGGCATCGTTGTTGAAGCCAGGTTCGTACATTGTTGTGAGTGTCAAAGATGAAGGTATTGGCATTCCAAAAAATCAACAGACTCGTATTTTCGAGAAATTTTTTCGAGCCGATAACGCCCTCCATGCGGCAGCTGATGGTTCAGGTCTTGGGCTGTATTTCATTAAAATGATCATGGAAGCCGCGGGCGGAAAGCTCTGGTTTGATTCAGTTGAAAAAAAGGGGAGTACATTTTTTGTGGCGATTCGTGACACAGGAATGAAAAAGAAAGTTGGGGAAAAACGGATTTCAACAGTTGCGACTACCTCTATGATCTCACACGATAAAAAATAACCAACCGTTCCTTTTTTCTTCATAATAACGTATACTACTATAAACACTATTGTATGACTGCCACAAAACGACACATTCTTATTGCTGAAGATGAAAAGCCCGTTGCGAAGGCTTTGGCTTTAAAATTAGAGCACGAAGGGTATACTGTAACGATTGTAGAAAATGGCAAAGAGGCACTTCAAAAAATCGCGGCTGGTGGTTTTGATTGCATGGTGCTTGATTTAATGATGCCTGTTATGGATGGGTTTGAAGTATTGCAAGAACTTCAAGAAAAACAAGCAACACTGCCAATTTTGGTTGCATCGAATCTTGCGCAAGCAGAAGATATGGAGCGTGCAAAATCATTGGGTGCGAAGGATTATTATGTAAAATCAGATACGCCACTCACCACTGTTGTAGAGCAAATCAAAAAAATGAGCCAATAACCTATGAGTCGATTTGGAGTCTATAGTGATCAAGAGGTTATTTCTTTCTTGCAGAAGGGGAATTATATTTCTGAAGCTGATGCGACGAAAGCTCTGGAACAAGAAAAGGCTGACGCTGGTCGTGGTATTTCTGCTTTATTAGATCAAGATATTGTTACTACTGATTTAATTGGCCAGGCAATTGCAGAGCAATTGGGCTGTGTGTATTCTGATTTAAATTCACGAAAACCAACGCGTGATACGATGTTGCTGATTCCAGAGGCCAGCGCGGTGAAAAATCGATTAGTGGCGTACCAAGTAAAAGATAATCTACTCTTGATTGCGACTGATGATGTGCAAAATGCAAAAAAACAAGAAAAAGAAATCGAGCAAGCAGTCGCTGGAAAAGCTGTGCAGTTTGCGTATGCCTTGCCAGAAGATATTACCGAAGCCTTGACGGTGTTTCGCAAAGCTCTGGAAACTCGTTTTACTGCGATTATTGAAAAAACCAAACGCGTTGCTCCTGAAATTATTGAGGAAATTATTAATGATGCCTTGATCTACCATTCATCTGATATTCATTTTGAACCACAGCATGATGAGGTGGTTATTCGGTTTCGGATTGATGGGATTCTTGAGGAAGCTGGTCGGATTCCGCTGCAATACTATTCAACAATTGTGAATCGGGTGAAAGTCCAGGCTCGTTTACGTATTGATGAGCATTATGCAGCGCAAGATGGTGCAATTCGTTATGAGCATGCTGGCCAAGTGACTGACATGCGTGTGTCTATTGTCCCGACCGTTAACGGTGAAAAAATTGTGTTGCGCTTGCTGTCTGAATACGCTCGTAACTTTACATTAGAAGATGTTGGCCTTGGAGACCATCACGAAGCGCAGCTCCGCGAGGCATTTGCAAAACCATTTGGAATGATTCTTGTCACTGGTCCGACAGGTTCTGGGAAGACAACAACCTTATATACAGTCGTCAAAGCTCTAAATACGCCAAATATCAATATTACGACAATTGAAGATCCGGTGGAATATAAAATTTCTGGTATCAATCAAATTCAGGTGAATGTAGAAACAGAACTGACGTTTGCGAAAGGTTTACGGTCAATTGTCCGCCAAGATCCCGATGTCATTCTTGTCGGAGAAATTCGTGATACGGACACAGCAGAGATTGCTGTGAACGCCGCTCTCACAGGTCATTTATTGCTATCAACCTTTCATGCCAATGATGCTGCGACTGCAATTCCACGGTTAATCGACATGGGCATCGAACCATTTTTACTTGCTTCCACCTTAGAAACAATTTTAGCGCAACGCTTAGTGCGGCGTATTTGTGATCATTGTCGAGTCAGTGCTCAATATACTGCCGCTGACATCAAAAAACAGTACCCAGATTTTTACAGCTATTTTAGGGGCTCTAAAGTAACGCTCTATAAAGGAAAGGGTTGTGATGTCTGTCACAATACTGGCTATCGGGGTCGTATTGCGATTGTTGAATTTATTAGCGTCACACCAGAAATGGAAGCTTTGATTTTGGAGAGACCATCAACCCAAGAAATTTGGAAACTAGCCCACGAACAAGGAAGTGGTTCATTATTTGAAGATGGTATTGCCAAGGCACAAGCTGGCTTGACCACTCCAGAAGAGGTCTTGCGTGTGGCAAGTCCAACTGAACAACGATCATGAAAACACCGTATTGGAAAACAGAAAGAAAATGGTATACACGGATACGTCGATCTTTCTGGTTTGCATTTTTGCGGATGAATATTTCGCGAGACCGTAAGCAGTATGTGATGGATAATTTATCAATTCAGTTGATATCTGGATTGGATTTATTTCAAGCTATTGAAGCTATTACGGAAGATATCAATTCTTGGGCGTTGCGAAAGTTGCTTCGAACCATGGCTGAAGACGTACTGTCTGGCATCCCGTTTTGGGAGTCGTTAAGTGAATCTGGTTTATTTTCTCCACACATTGTATCGCTGATTCGTATTGGTGAAGAGTCTGGAAAGCTTGCAGAAAATCTTCAAGTGATCGCAGACGAACAGGATAAGGAGCGTGTTTTTCAATCTCGCATTCGTTCAGCGTTATTGTATCCAGTGTTTGTTTTGAGTCTCACTGTGATCATCGCGCTCGGCATCGCATGGTTTATTTTGCCGAACATCATTACGGTTTTTGAGCAGATCAATATTCCATTACCATTGCCGACACGAATTCTGGTCAGGGTGGGGAATTTTTTTGCTGATTATGGTTCAATCGCTGTACCAGCCATTGCGGTTGGGATTATAGTGTTCGTCTATGTTTTTTTCGGCAATCGTCACACTCGATTTCTTGGACAACGTTTGTTATTCACAGTGCCAGGAATTCGTCGTTTGATGCAGCAACTGGAAATTGGCCGCATGGGATATGTGCTCGGGAGCTTATTGGGTGCTGGCTTGCCAATTGTTGAAGCCATTCGATCACTGGCGGATGCCACTTCGCTTGGTATGTATAAACGGTTTTATATGCAACTCGCAGATCGTGTTGAAAATGGTGAGTCATTTCAGGTTATTTTTCAATCACGCCGACGACTGCGCGTGCTGATTCCACGCACGATTCAACAAATTATTATTACAGGTGAACAATCTGGGCACCTCTCTGAATCATTGCGAAAAATTGGTCAAATTTATGAAACCAAAACTGAAACCTCAACAAAAAATATCGCCGTTATTTTAGAGCCAATTTTACTGGTGATCGTCTGGGTTGGTGTGGTGACGGTTGCATTGTCTGTTGTGCTGCCAATTTATAGTTTGATTGGCGGGCTCAATGCCGGAACCTTGTAAGTGTATGCAAATGCCTTCTTCGCATGGATTTTCGCTGATCGAAGTGTTGTTGGCAATCGCATTGTTAACTGTTGTCATTGGTGTATCGTTGCCAGTCTATCAACAAACTCAAAATCAGAACGCGGCTATTTTGGCAGCGAACGCCATTGAGCAGTCTGTTCATCGAGCGGTTCTGCTTGCGCGCACTGGACAACAAGATGGGGACTGGGGCGTGAAAATTGCCTCAGGTTCAGTTACCTTGTTTCAAGGAGCGAGTTATGCAGCACGTAATACGGATTACGACGAAGTGTATGCTATTCCAAGTACTGTGACATTTTCCGCAACACCAGAAATCGTTTTTGCGAAACATACCGGGGTCACGAGCAGCGGAGCAACGATCGCGGTAAGCAGCACGAGTGGTGGTGGAGCGACGCTCGCTATTTCAACGACTGGTATTGTGAATCGATGAGTATGAAACAGAAGGGATTTTCTATTGTTGAAGCCATGCTCGCAGTCGCGACGTTTAGTATTATTGTTTCTGGAACGATTGGAGCGTTGGTGTATGGTGGTCAAGGCGGTGGTGATTCAGGGAGTCGTGTTCGGGCAAATGCGATTGCTGCGCAAGGTGTCTCTGCGGTGCGCTCTATTGCCGGGCATGATTGGTATACGATTCAAGATTCAGCAACTGGGCCACACGGCCTCACTGTCGCAAGCAACGTTTGGACACTGTCTGGGAGTTCGGATGCGACCGATGGATTTACACGCACACTGACGTTTACTGATATTTGTCGTAATGCAACCAATGATCTCACTACTTGCAACGGCACGAATCGCGACACTCGCACACGTCGAGCGACCATAACGGTAACCTGGACAGGACAATTCGGAAATACACGCACAGTTGAGCAAACGATTCAACTGAGTAATTGGGGCACAGGGATTTGGAAACAAACGGATTGGGCAGGTGGTGATGGTCAAGCTGTTTGGTCTGCAGAAGATCAATATGATAGTCAGACTGATGATGTTGATATATCAACTGCCGGTGAGGTGACCGCTACTGGTGCACAGCAAGGCTGCGGTATTAAAACATATCCGCTCACCACAGCGGGTGATTACACAGCGTCGAGCGCTGATCTCACTCTCGGTTCTGGAACGGCGTTTTTAACCTCGTCTGGTACTGATATTGATGCAAATACGAAAGGATTATGGCATTTGAATGACGTGTCAGGAACAGCAAAAGATGTTTCTGGAAATAATAATAACCTCACAATTTCAGGAAATACGACCTACAGCACCGCAGCAAAGTTTGCGACGGGCGTAAGGTCTGATGGATCGGGTGATTATTTATCCGTCACTGATGCAGCACAATCTGGTCTTGATATTACTGGTGCAATTACTTTGGAGGCATGGATTAAGCAAGGTGCAACCGGAACTGGAACAGATGTTATTATGGAAAAAACCGGTGGCACCGTAGCAACCGCTTCATATCAGCTGTATATGGTCAGTTCTGGTTCTGCGAACACAACACTTAATTTCCGTGTCAGTAATGGAACGAGTTTTTCAACAGTGACTTCAGCCGCATTTGCGATCAACACAAGTACGTGGCGACATGTGGCCGCAGTGTATAACGGGACGTCAACGCTTACGATTTATCTAGATGGAGTGTCTGTTGGGACAGCGGCGTTTAGTTCAACAATTCTCAATAGTGCGGCAGATTTTCGTATTAGCTCTACTGGAACAAGTGCCTTTAATGGTGTTATTGATGAAGTACGTGTGTCAAATAGCGCGCGGTATTCTGGAAACTTTACAGTTCAAACAGGACCATTTGGCTTGAATTATCCAACAACAAAGCCGACAGTCACTCCAGTCGTTGAGTATGATCCCGCAACAATTGGGCGTTGGCAAGCATTTTCTGAAACAGCGACAAAAACGCGTGATGCAGAAATTTATTATCAGTTGTCTGATGATAATGGAGCGACATGGAAATGGTGGAATGGCTCTGCTTGGGCAACTGTGAGTAGTGCAACAGATTACAATACGGCAACGACGATTAATACAAATATTACAACGTTTTCAACAACGGCTGGGAAGTTAAATTGGCAAGCATTTTTTGTGAGTAATGGCTCAGATCCGGCAGTGCTTGATTCTGTGACGCTGACCTGTGTCATGCTTCAGCAATGGAATTATGATACGAGTGGGGATTATACAACAGACAGTGGGATAACTTTTAGTGGTGGAAGTGCCGCATTGACTTCATCGGGTAGTGATGTAGATGCAAATACCGTTGCGTTGTGGCACATGAATGAAGCGACGAGTGGTGCGGTATTGCAAAATTATACTTCAAATAATAATGACCTGACCCCAACGGGAACGGGCGGTATTACATGGAATGCAACTGGGAAATTTAGTGGAGCAACTCAGTTTACAACGCTTGCAAGTGAGTGGTTTTCACTAGTGAACGCAGGCCAGGTTGGTATGGTTCCAGCGGCTTCATTTACGATTGATGCTTGGGTCAAAAAAACCTCTTGTAGTGCTTCCGATGTGTTGTTTCGACGTTGGGGTACTGGTGTAACAACTCAATCGTATAATCTCACAACAGATGGTACATGTAATCTTGTATTTCAAACCGGTAATGGGACAACAACGACATCGTTAACATCGACCGTTGTCTTGACCCCTGGAACCTGGGCGCACGTGGCTGCTCAATTTGAGCAAGTGACACCCACGACCGGTACTATGACTATTTGGATTGACGGGGTGCAAAGAGGGACGGTCGGCACGGCTTATGGAAGCGTGGCTTCTGCTGCACGACAGGTTGAGTTAGGCTTTACCACAAGCGCCGCCCTAAATGGTGTCATTGATGAGCTGCGATTCTCAAATGTAGCTCGATACACAACCACGTTCACACCGGAAACAGTCGCTTATGGAAAAACTTACAGTACAGCTGCGCCAACAATTCGCAACACCACTGCTTTGACAGCGACGGATCCTGTTGCATGGTATGGCTTTACCAGTACTCACACAACGCTGAATGAAAGCGCGGTCAATTATCAGCTGAGTAATGACGGTGTGACATGGCAGTATTGGAATGGATCTGCCTGGACAACTGCAACGCTCGCAACGCATTACAATCCAGTTGCAACAATCAACACAAACATCAATACATTTCCATTAACGGGCAATACTCTCTATTTTAAAGCCTTTTTGGTGAGTTCCGGTTCTGACATGGTTTCAGTTGATTTGACTGAAGCCATGTACGTCCAAGATCCAGACGCAGGTGCTAGTGGCGGCGGTGGTGGTTCAGGAACTTTAACCTCTTCGGCCTTTAATTTAGGTCGAGCAACGAATGTGACGCGGATTGAATGGGACGAAGATGACACACCGTGTACTTCAGATTGTACGGTCCGTGCCCAAGTTCGAACAGCACCAGACAGCGCTGGATCGCCAGGAACCTGGACTGCGTGGTATGGTGCGAGTGGAGCTGGGACGTATTTTACTGATGGTGATTATTCGACACCAGAAGATGCCTTACAGGGAAATCGTTGGGTGCAGTATAAGTTGGATTTAGATGGTACTGGTGGTGGAACGCCAGTCGTTGAAGAAGTACGATTATATTATGACGAATAGTATGCATCATCACACATCACAATCTGGATTCACGCTTGTCGAAATTTTGTTGTACGCTGGCATTGTCGCGATTATGACGACCGCTGTTTCTGGTATGTTAGCATTGTCGTTGCAAGCTCGAGTCAAAAATCAGGTTATTGAATCTGTAGAGAGTGGATCAGCAATTGTTCTGGACGATATTGCCACGACAATTCGCAATAGCGATTCTGTTGGGTTGACGACAGATGGCAATGGTGACGCGGTTATTACTGTTGATGTGTTTGATGCCGCGAAAGATCCGACAGTGTATCAGTTGAATTCTGGTGTGATGACCAAAAAAGAAGGTGCAGACGCGGCGGTTGATATTTCTTCTTCTAATATTCTGCTCGATAATTTTACAGCCACGAACGAAACGCCTAGTGGAGAAACAGGGCAGATCATTACATTTTCTTTTTTGGCACAATATAATGGAGGCAGCACGCGCCAAGAATTTCAGTATGATAAAAGCTTTACTTCAGCCGCTCAGATTATGACACCGTAACTATGTTTGATCTTTTTCATTTCCAATTGAATCAGCGTGGGTATGTCTTGCTTTTATCCGTGATTGTTGTTGGTATTGTTTCAGGCAGCATTGCATCAACCATTTTATTGTTTGGGATTGGCCAGAATCGTAGCTCATTAGCTATTCAAGAAGGTGCAAATGCTCGATTCCTGGCAGATTCTTGTGCGCAAGAGGTGTTAGAACAGTTGATTCAGGATGATACATATGCTGGTAGTGAGATTCTAGATTTTGATAATGGGACCTGCACAGTGGCGGCGGTGAGTGGTTCAGGGCAATCAAATCGGACGGTTCAGGTGACAGGAGTCTCAGGAAGCTCCACGAAGCGTGTCCAAGTCATCGTGACCACCGTTGGTCCGCCGATGGTCATTTCATCGTGGCAAGAGGTTTCAAGTTTTTAATCTATTGCGCTATCTTTGAAGTTTGGTATACTATTAACCATCAGGAGAAGTCACATTTATTTATATATGAAAATTAAAAAAACAATTTCCGGCAAAGAGGGTTTTACATTACTGGAAATTTTATTGGTGATTGCAGCAATTGCTATTTTAGCTGGAATTGTTATTTTAGCGATTAATCCAAGCAAGCAATTAAAGGATGCGCGGAATGTTCAGCGCCGGGCTGATGTCAATACGATTTTGAATGCGGTCTATCAATATAGTGTTGATAATGATGGAATAATTCCCCAGACTATTAATACAACTGCAACTGAGATTTGTGCCACAAATGCTGTGAACTGTACTGGGGTGATAAACTTGTCAGTATTAACAAACAATGAAACATACCTGACAGCGATACCATCTGACCCAAATGGTACCTGTGCAGCGAATGGTGTGTGTTATGAAATTTTGAAGACAGCGAATAATCGGATCACCGTCAGTGCACCAGACGCTGAGGATGCGACGATTTCAGTGACTCGCTAATTGCTCTAGCGCTGAAAAAAATTTGCATGAAAACGCTACTTCCTGTAGCGTTTTTGTAGTGCGCAATTCCGCGCAGGCTCCCTGGAGGCTGTCATGGACCACATCTATCACCTTGATATTGGGTTGTTGAAGGCTATGGCGACGCGCCTCGAGATGATCGAGGCGCAGCTTGGTGAGTCTAGTGTGAAGGCCAATTACTATGCTGATCATGCGGATCACCGAGCGGCACTCGAGCTGCGCGCTGGCTGCGCTGCACATCGTATCCGGACCTACATTCCCGGCCAGGCAATTCTTTCCGAAGTCGAAACGCAGCTGCGATTGGCGCAAGAGCTACAGACGACACTCGACAATCAACGTTCGGGTAGACGGCTGTGCGCTTATGCACGAGAAATTGTTTTGGCGCTGCAGAGCGCAGTTGCCAAAAACAAGACAGAACAGCGCGAGCGCGTTGAAGACGTTCTTCGGATCGCCAACCTCAGAATCGAAGACTTGAGGTAGGCGATTAGCAGGACAGAGGGGGAACTTTTTCTATT
>JBIIKE010000097.1:0-2898 GCA_044233365.1 Bdellovibrionales bacterium
CAAGAATAACGTCCGCATTTGCGATTCGTTGACGCATAGCATCTGATTCAATATCTGTGCTCGAATCGATTCGGACAATCGTTTTATTGCCAAATACAGCTTGAATTTCAGCTTCTAGTTGAGCGACACCTTTTTTAATAGTCCGTAATGTAGAGCCAGAACAATGACTACACACCACTGACCGTTCCACGCTCGTTTTTCCGCAATCATTGCAAATGACATAAGCCGATAAACCAATTCGATTCAAAAATAGAAATGATTTACGTGCAACTTGAACCCGGGCAATGGCCTCATCAGACAACCAGCGATTCTGAGTGGCAAAATGATTCATATCAATCAAATCCAGTGGTGTTTGTAAATTTTTACGGATATCAAGTAGTGAATATTTTTTTTCTTGGACATGCAGCCAAGTCGAGAGTGATGGCGTTTGCGACAGTAAGGCCAGGCGTGCCACGCCACTATGAATATGAGTTGCTAAAAAATCCGCAATGGTTGTTGCTCGGTATCGTGGATTTAGATCGTATTGTTTATGCGCTTTTTCGTGTTCGTGGTCAATAATGATTGTTGTATTTTCCGCGAAAGTTGCAAAGAGTAATTTACGACTACCAATCACCACTGCTGGTTTCCCAGTAAGTAACACTTCTTGCGCCTGCGTCCAGGCTTTTTTTGCATTTGACCCAAAGACCGAGTGAAATGGAACCTGGTTTTTCTTGAGAAGGCTCACCAGTTGCTCAACATAACGCTCTTCTGGCTCAATGATGACACATGGCCCTTTTGCTTGTGCAATCATGCCCAATACATATTCGTTATGGGTTTGTGTGTCATTGTAGAGCACAGTTTGAATATTCAATTTCACAGGCGTTTCTGGAACAGGCGGCAGCTCAAAAACTGCCTTTTTCGTAAAATCGATTCGCATCGTGTGCAAGGCTGTAGCGAGCGACACCCAATAGGTCCGCGCAAACCACTCAAGAAATGCGATACGATCTGGTCTCAGCCACAATTGTTGCTGATGTACTGAATCAATCAATTTTAATTTTTTCCTCAACGGTTCTGCCGCGCCGTCTGTTACAGAATCAATCGAATACACTACACCCTCAATCAGTTGTGAGCGAAAGGGGACGACAACGGTCGTTCCAATCTTCACTTGATCCTGTAGTACAGCTGGAATTTCATAGGTAAACGTATCAACACCACGCGGAGTTTTACGGTCAGGAATTACAGATGCGGTCAGAAGAGGAGTGGTCATTACTATATTAGGACATAGTCAGGTCCGCAATCATCACGTGACTCCCGTCAATTGTTTCATTGTGCAGTAGTCGGGAATCGAATTGAGTATCATGAAATGCGCTGAGAAATGTATAAATCGTTGTTTCAAATGAGCTGATAGCTGCTCCATCGAGCGGCGTTTCATTAAGCTCCATAAAGTTATTTTGTACAACCGCTTTTTGAAGTCGCCCATAAAAAATATCTTCCGCCACCGTCGCTCTACCTGCTGCAATAAGTGCTATACGAGCATTTGAGCTCAATAACACAGAGCCAATCATATGACCAGCCAATCGAAGGTCAGATAGGGGGAATTGTTTTGATGCTACAGGTAATTGAATGTGTACATATTTTATTTTTGGTATATGAGCACACAGAGTTGTAAGTGATTTTCTGATACCAATATCAATTTCCTTACTCGCTTCTAAATACAACCAGTTTGCATGTTCACTTTTATTCATTGCCGCTTTAATATGCATGACGAGAGGGAGGTCATTGCGCATAACACACTGTCCAACCTCATCTGCAATACATTCAGCAACGCTCACAGAAATAGAGTCAGCTTCATTTGAAGACGCTTGCATGACTACAATCGTTTCCGGTTTCATAAAATACAGCTCACCTTCAATTTCTTGAATGGCATTCACAATAGCTTCTTGACTGACAAGCTGTTCGTTGAGTTCCGGGATAATACTAGCATGTATGATTGACATACCGTACTATTTTTTTACTGTAACATTTTGTTTCGTCGTAGATTTTTTCTTTTTTAAAGACAGCTTTGTGCCTTCCGGGTGGAGTTTCAAGGTTTGGCTACTCACTGTTATTACGTTAGACATTTTATAACCATAGGCATCAAACGTTTTTCGAGAATCAATTGGTCGACGTTTTCCTTTTGAAATTACATAAACTGTTTTACCCTTAGCAGTACGAACCAAGGTTCCATCACGCAGTGTCAGCGGTTGCTTGATTTGAAGTGATTTATATGCTGAGTCTTTAATCGTCTCGATGCTTTTAAAGCCTTTGCCGAATTGGTTATCTAAAATTTCTTTATTGAAAATAGCATACCCTTTATTTTCCGGCGTTACCCATGCGAGCGCAGCGGTTTTTTCGTTACGGACAATTGCGCCACCAGGGTAGGTTTGTTTTGATGAAATGTTTTTTCCAATTTTATAATTGGCAATTTCACTCGGTTCAACTGCAATAATTTCTGATTCTTGAAAGCCGGTGGTTTTGAATGACTCTCTATCTTCAAATTGACGCACTGTGTCATTGACGATGAGATAGAGCGTACTATCTGGTGTTTGAAGAACGGAAAAGTTTGGAAACGAAATAGGCGCGCCATTGTCATATTTTTCAATCACTGCTTTTGGCACTTTGATAATTGTTTGGTTTGCGTAATTGGTAAGCAACGCACTTTTGGATGTAAAGCGACGTTTTTCATCATTTTGAATCAAATAGACAGTGTTATTGTTTTGCAACAATGTCCCAGATGGGTAATTGACATCTTCACTATTAATGTTCCATTCCTGCCACAGTTTTGCGAAGAGTGAGTTGGCTCCGTAGCGCTGATCGCCTCCGCCGTAGGCTCCAACCCAAGGATTATAGGTATAGAGAGCTGCTGTAGCGTTATTTTGT
>JBIIKE010000109.1:0-2508 GCA_044233365.1 Bdellovibrionales bacterium
CTCTTATGTCTGCACATTATTAAAAATTACTCTATTTTTCATATAAAATAAAAATACATTGAATGGACAAAAACTATAATTTATAGTATTTTAATTGGGTTATGCTACCTAAAAATAGTCCATGAATACCCATATTCTCAACGAAAAACACATCATCACCGTCGCTGCAATCATCCAAAATGACTCTGATATTATTGAGTTAGTGACGAAAGATATTTTAAACACCCTTAAAGAGACCTATCTCTACTTTGAGCTTCTTTTTATAGACAATGGATCTATTGATAATAGCATTGAAAAAATTCATGCCCTACAAGAACAAGAGCCAAACATTCGCCTGATTGTCCTCTCGCGCGCCTACGAAGAAGATATTGCCTATACAGCAGCGCTGGACAACAGCGTCGGTGACTACGTCGTATTATTTGATATTGAAAGAGACCCTCCTGCATTAATTCCAGAAATGCTGACAATTGCCCATGCCGGCAGCGATATTGTCATTGCAGAACGCAACAGTCGCTTTGGAGAAGCGCTGCTCTATCGGCTCTCTACACGGATGTTTTATCACATTTATGGTCGATTAACTGGATTTGTATACACCCCAAATGCAACAAACTTTCGCGTACTCTCACGCCGTGTTGTCAATGCAATTACTCGCATTCGTAGCAAGGGGCGTTATCTCAAACACTTTAATGCGCTTGTTGGTTTTTCACAAGAATTTGTTTTTTATGATCAAATTGCTCGTCGTTCAAAAACAAAACGGCAGGAAAGTGCAATTCAACAATTCTTTAAGGCAATAGACCTGCTTATTTCACACTCGCTCACCCCACTTCGAGTCGCTGTGATTGTTGGATTTATTGCCAGCGCATTGAACCTTGCCTTTATTTTGTATGTTTTTATTGTATCTCTTGTGAAGAGCAATGTCGCAGAGGGATATGTGAGCTCAAATGTTGTTACGTCAACAATGTTTTTCTTTTTATTCTTTATCTTAATGGTTATTGCAGAATATATTGCTCGTATTTTGATTGAATCAAAAGATGAGCCGCTGTATTTTATTGCAGACGAACGCCAGAGCACAATGATGTCCGCGGCAAAAAACAAAAAAAATATCGTATAGATTATGAAACAATTTTTTCTTTTTTTTCTCATCATCCCAAGCATTTTTTTCATTATAGCTTCACTATATAGATTTCCACGCACTGATGCGAGTAGCATTGAATTTTATAACTCTCCTTATAAAAAACCGACGTATCACTTTTTTGAATTAGATCAAAAAATACAAATGCAATCATCTTCGATTGAAGAAATGACTTTTTACATTCAAAAAAACCAGGAAGATGGTCAAGAAAGTAAAAATATACGGATAGAAGCTACATCAGATGGGGCAACGCTTTTTTCAACCATTGTTACTCCAGACCAAATCACCGGAGATCAGTTTACTGTTACGTTAAACAAAAAAATTCCATCTCAGACAATGGATATTAAAATTACCGCAGAAAATCAAGAAGAAGCTGTTGGCCCGGAAATGCTTCAACCACTCACGACTGTAATCATGACAATGCCCTATCACGCAGTATTTGATAATAGCCCAGAAACATCTGGAAGAAGCAACCTTATGATGACAATGCAGTATGATATTAGCCTCCTAGAAGCAATTGGCTGGGAACAAACAAGGCGTGAACATCGTAGTGGAATTATCTTCTCACCTATTATTTTTTGGACCTGGGCCTATGCTCTTATTGTACTCATTGGTTACGGAGCCTGGCAGATACTATTCGCTATTTTCCAAACAGCACGTCAATATCAAAAAAATCGTTAAGTTGGTCATTCTCAATATTTACAACACTATATTGCGCGTTTATGATTTCCAAACGCGCACCTGGTAGAGCGAATAATGTGTGCGAAGACAACGTGACAGAACCTTCTCCTGCGGGTATCAAGACTGGGAATGACATGGTTTCTTTATATGGAATAACCGTTGTTCCGACGTATCGCTGACCATACTCCCCTTCTAAAGAAGAATGGATTGTATGTCGTGGTAACGAACCAACATACGGCACTTTTTCCCATGGATTATGAATAGTATAGGTGACATCGAGAGTGATTAACCGTGGCTCTTCAGCTGGCTCAACAGCTATATTCATGAGATTATTTTGGTTTGTTTGGTCAATGTTAATAGTGACGAGTTCGCTAGAAATATCTCGTGGCTCTGCATTTTTTTTCCAGACGATAGTATAATCAGACCCTCCAACAATCGAATAATTCTTTAATAACTCAGTATAAAAATCCCAATGTTCATTACGCAACCATGATTCATACGAAAAGAAATTGTACCGAATTGTTGAAACATATAGCGGCTGTGCTTTTTTAAAATCTTTCAAGTACTGAGGCCGGTGCACTGGACCGAGGGCGTGAATAATATAATCATATGATGGATGAAAAATGTTGAGCTGATCTTCAAGAATACCAACATAGGTTGACCATAAAAGTGTCTCATTTTTTTGCAATGGTTTT
>JBIIKE010000098.1:0-2804 GCA_044233365.1 Bdellovibrionales bacterium
TTGGTCGAGTAGATGTGCAGCGTGTTACTCGTGTACTGCAATTACTCGTTGAGGCGCTGGAGTCACAAAAAACAACAGCGGTTGAAACAGTTCCATTGGAAATTGTTGTCGCAACACTCGCAGGTGAACAAGGAGGTTTTGCTGAGGTGACTGAATCAGCTCCGGTTGCAGCAATGCCAGTTACTGAAACTCCTGAGGCTGTTCCACAAGAACCTGTTCATGCAGCGCCGGTTGCAGCAGTACAAACACCATTGCCAGCGGCAGGGCAACCAATCCCAATGCCAAAGAAAAAGGTTGAGAGCGCTGAAGCGAAAGAAGAAGCAGAGCAGTTGCCGGTTATTCAAGTTGAGGATGATGTTCCAGCGGCAGTGCTTGAGGAAGATGAGCCGACAAGTGAGAGTGAAGATGTTGCGGCACCGCCAGATATTCAGACTGAAGCTACTGTGGAAGAGGAAGTTGTTCCGATTGAAGAAATGGTGAGTGTTGAAGCAATTGAAGAGTCTGTGCCTGCAGCAGTTGATGTATCAGAGGCTGCTCCGGTTGTTAGCGCACCTCAGACAGCTCCAGCTCCAAATGCGACTATTCCGGCTGATGGTAGTCCAATGGAACGCGTGCGAGCTCAGTGGAATGATATTTTGAAAGCCATTCAGTCGGAAGATCATGCGTTGTACCTCACATTTAAAGTGAGCACTCTAGTCGAAGCAAAAGAAGGAGAGCTGACACTTGGGTTTGAATATCAGTTTTATAAAGATCGATTAGAAGAGCCGGTGAATCACAAAAAAGTTGAGACAGCTGTGTCGGCCGTCTTAGGAAGTACATATCGAGTCGTTGCTGTTGTGTCGCAAGATTTTGCAAAAGAGCATCAAAATGTCACCGTTGAAAACATCGAACAGCCAACAGAAGAAGAGGCGACAAATGTCTGGGATTTAGCAACTCAGCATTTTGGTCCGAGTGTCACATCTTGAGTTTTTTGCGTGAGTTCGGTATTGTATCTGAGGCTCATATTTGTATGCCGCCACATTTTGGGGAGTAGCCAAGCGGTAAGGCAGTAGGTTCTGGTCCTACGATGCGGGGGTTCAAATCCCTCCTCCCCAGCTAATAAAAAAGAACCGGTGTGTCCGGTTCTTTTCTGTAAAGGCATGTTGTGCTGTGTTATTTTTGTGCATCAGCTGGAGCGTCTGCTGGACGTTCACCTTTTTCACCACGTGGTTCACCGCGACGCTCACCTTCATGGCCGTTCATTCCCATCATTCCAGGCCCACGAAGATTGCTATTTTTCATTAGCTCACGAGCCTCATTATTTTTTCCAGCTTCTTTTAAATCATGAGCTTTCTTTAGCGTATCAAAATTTTCTTGTGTTACTTGCGCATCAGCTTGATCCTTCATCTTCTGATTCTGTGCCAGCATTTGTTCTTTCCATGCATTGAAGTCACCAGCTTTCACGGTTGTTTCAATTGAATCATGAAACGTTTTCATTTCTTGATGCATCGCTTCACGAGCGGTGTCTTTTGTCGTCGCAGTTGACGTTGCGTCTTGTGCGAATGATGCAGTTGCCCCAAGGAGTGTTGTTGTGAGACCAACTGCCGCTGCTGCTGCAAGGAGTGTTGTTTTTTTATTGTTCATAGAGTTGTTGTAATGTGGTTAATACTCTTGATCAAGGAGAGAAGCGAAGGCTTCTATAGAGTAATACGCACATTAAAACAATTTTCTTTCATCGCTTTGGTTTCTCATCTTGAGGGCGTGGTGGACGGCATGGTCTGCGATCGTTTTGGTCCTCTACATCGAATGCATCAATCCGAATTGTATCCGCACGAAATTGCAGCGTGCCAACTGTTGCGCCCAGTATTTTGACAAATTGATTTGGTAATATACCTATAATATTTTTTTCAGTGGATTGTATTTCCGCTGTATCTGTAAATACAATCCAATCATCTTGATGGGGTGTTCGTACAACAACAATTGTTCCGTTATTTTCCATTCGCAAGACCCGTCCAGCCAACACGCCATCTTCTGGTCGTTCCCATGGAGTGTGACGTGGCACAAAACATTCCACTGCATTCGGTGCACGAAGTGCAATTTGGCGCTCAATAAATCGACCGGCGTGGAGCAGGTGAAACAGGAGTCCTAAAATAATTGTTGCGAGCACAATCAACAACACTACAAACCGATAGCGATACCCATTTTTTGCATGTTGAATTTGAAAGCGTGTCAAAAATATCATTGCAATTAAGACCAGAATCCAAATAATTGGGAGAGAGGAAGACAGGAAGCCAAGGAGTGGACCCGGACCTTGCGCATAAAACAGAACGTCGCTTTCTGCCAGCGAATGGAATCCAGCAGCAAAACCAAGCGCGCCAATAACAACTGCAATGCCCGCGCATGCCCAAATGGCTATTTCGCGGAGCACAAACACCCAGTATTTTTTTGGCGTAATGTTTTCTGCGGTAATTTTTTCTAGAACACTCTCACGCAATGATGATGTTGTGTGGTGTTCTGGTTGTTGATTAGGCATTGTCATAGGAGTAGTATTTCATGAATTGTTTTTTGGCGCGATGGAGAAGTGTCGCAACAGATCCGCCAGGCTTTTTTAGAATATCCCCAATTTCTTCATAACTTTTATCTTCTAGATATTTCAGTACCAGTACGTCGCGATATTTCACATCTATTTTTTTCAGCGTTTCCTCAATCCGTTCACGCAGGAGTGCGCCATCAACTACTGCTCCTAAATCAAAATCAGATGCGAGATTGTGATATTCAAAATCTGTGAGCACAATTGAATTTCCATGCGGTCGTGCTTTTGATCG
>JBIIKE010000100.1:0-2747 GCA_044233365.1 Bdellovibrionales bacterium
CCAACTCGCCACACTTGGCTGCACATCTCCCGGCAAATTCGGATGCACGACAACACTACTTGGTTTATTGACTACAATAATCGCATCATCTTCAAATAACACTGGAATGTCGACTGCTGGAATTTTTTTCCAATCAAGCACCGTACTCAGGGTTGCGGGAACTAACATCGTTGCGTCCACAACCGTCACCACGTCACCCAGTTTCAAAAACTGATGTTTTGTCGCTGGTTTTTCGTTGACTAGAATTTGCTCTTTTTGAATCAACGCCTGAATCCGAGTGCGCGAAACTGCAGAGACAGCGTTAGCCAACACAAATTGATCTAATCGCTGTCCGATCGCTTCACTGTCAACTGTCCACGTTTGAGAAATACTCATTTATTCCTGATGAGCTTCTTCTAAATTCGGCAGATAGGTTTCATTGTCGGTTGCGAGCTCATGATCACCATCTGGCATTCCAAAATCCATAATAATCTTCAAAGCTTCTTCTGGTGTATCAACCACATGAAACAACTCTAAATCTTTTTCAGAAACTGTTTTGTATTCAGCCAACAATTTTTCATGAATAAAATCAACCAAGCCGCCCCAAAAATTGCTATCAAACAAAATCACTGGCACACGCTGCATCTTTCCAGTTTGCAGCAATGTCAACACTTCCATAACTTCATCAATCGTGCCAAACCCACCCGGAAAGGCAACAAACGCTTGAGAGGGTGAGGTGAGCATCACTTTGCGGGTAAAGAAAAAATGAAACGCAATACCATGTCGCACATACGGATTAATCCGCTGTTCAAATGGAAGTTGAATGTTCAAGCCAACAGATTCGCCGCCAGCTTCAAACGCGCCTTTATTCGCCGCTTCCATGATTCCTGGGCCGCCGCCAGTCACAACAGAAAAGCCTTTTTCAGCAAGGAGCTTGCCAAGCGCTTCAGCGTCTTGATAGGCCTTCGTATCAGGTGTTAGTCGAGCCGACCCAAAAACAGTGATATCTGCTTTGATTTTCGATAAAAAATCATACCCTTCAACAAACTCAGACATAATGCGAAAAATGCGCCAGGTTGCAGTTGAGCTCTGAAATTCTTTTGGGTCAATCACTTCGCCGCGTAATTTTGCAGAATCCAGCTTGGATCCATATTTTTTGTCTGAAGATGATACTGTCATAAAAATAAAAATAATGTAAAAACACTATAGCACGGCTCAGCTATAGTCGCTATTTCTCAAAAATCTGAAGCTCTTTAAACGATGCTGGATGATACCACGGCAGAGTCACCAATTGCGTGCGTTGAAAACCAGCGGCTTCGAAGGCGGCACGGCTGTCTTCTCTGGTATACGGCCGGGTCTGGTAGATTTTCCCGATGAATCGACCGTAGAAAGAATCGCGCATTGGCGAGTAGCAGACGATTCCCCCTGGACGAACGAGTTGGCCGAATTGTGCAACGGTTTTTTTCAAGGGTGTATATTCTAAAATGCCAGAAGTGATGAGTAGGTCGAATGTACCAAGCGTTGAATCCAGAGGTTCATAGATATCATGCGTAAATGCCTGCAGTCTGGTTTGTGGAAAATACGCCTGCATATCAGTCTTCAACTGCTCAATCATGTCAGCGTTCAAATCAAAGGCGACAATCTCGGCTTCCGAAAAACGACGGGCAATCGCCATTGTGTAGATCCCGGTCCCAGAGCCAACATCCAAGACGCGCAACGGTTGGTCGGTGCTGAGAGGTAAGTGCGAAACAAAAAATTCGACAGACTGGGCATAGCCGCTCATTTGTAAAAACCGCGTGTAGAGACGCGCCATTTTTCCAAACAGACGATATGCGAATTTTGATTGCATCATATAATGGTGGGCGATACTGGGCTCGAACCAGTGACCTCTTGCATGTCGAGCAAGCGCTCTAGCCAACTGAGCTAATCGCCCGCAGAATTCTGTGAGCTCATAGTAGTCTATGAATTTTTGGGCGTGATGTCAATCTGAGAGGGTTGCTTTTCACAGCCTTTCTTGCTACGCTCGCGGCACATTTTGGCACTATAGCGTGCTAAAAAGCAAAGGAGCGTACTATGGAAAACGCAAGCGTTACCATCCTCGGTTTGCCGAAAGGTATGGACTGGCAGGCGGCACGCCTCCAGCTGATCGGTCAGATCGGTGGAGCCTGGATGCTTTTTGGCGGCCAGGGAGTGTCGATGGCCCAGAAGGGTACTACCATTGAAATTGTGTTGTACGAGGAGGGGATTCAAGCGGGAGAGCCTACCCAAAAGGCTGGAGTCATCTGCAGTTTTGATGCTGCAAAAAACGACTCGGAAAGAACGATCTTTTTGCATATGGAGTACATTGACAATGCCTGTCTCAACCGGTGGCAAGACAAAGTTGCCTCAGAATTGATCAGGCTCGGCTGGAGCGTTAACAGCACCGGACCATCGGCGCATCGTCACTTCGACAGCCAAAACGAGGAAACAATCGCGACATTGATAGTCGTGTTTATCATGTTTGCGCTCATACTATGGGGACCTTCCCCATTCTAGCATGAACTGCATTCACGATCCGACGTCGACTCCTTCTCTAACACATGAGAACGGATACTCGACGTCTCTGGTTCAGTGGAAAGAAATACTTTTTTCTAGCGAACGAGATTGCAAAACTACGAAAAATCCGCTACAACTCAATGGCATAAGAGCCCTTCTCTTTGAGTGGAGTTCGCGAAGAAAGCGAGAAGCACAGCGAGCCGTACTCTTTAGTACGGTGAACGAGCATCGGA
>JBIIKE010000101.1:0-2725 GCA_044233365.1 Bdellovibrionales bacterium
CTATTTCAATTACGCTGTTCCAAGCGCGCGTTTAATGTTGCGGGTGTCTTTTTTATTTACAATTTCACCATCTTTTCGGATGCGGCGATTTTTGTTTCCACCATTGCGAGCGTTAAAATGCGCTTTGCCTGGTGTTTGAAATTCTACCTTCCCAGACTTTTTGGCCTGGACGCGTTTACTGATGACTTTGCGGGTTTTAAGTTTTGGCATACAAATACTATTATTTTTTCTTCAGGGCGATGGTCGTGGAAAATTTGCCACCCATTCGGCCAATTGGCGCTTCAACGACGACTTCGCGTTCAAGGAGCTCAATATACCGGTCAATCACTTTTTTGGCAAGTTCTGGATGGGCTTTTTCCCGTCCACGGAGCAATAATTCAATTCGGACCTTATCTCCCTTATCTAAGAATTTTTGAGCTGCTTTGACGCGTACAAGCATGTCATGCTCACCAATTTTGACTGACAGGCGAATGCCTTTGGTCTCACCAGTGGTCTTTTTTGCGCTTGATCGGTTCTTTCGCTCCTGTTTTTCCTTTTGGTATTGCAGTTTTCCGAAGTCAACGATCTTGGCAACTGGAGGAGCAGCTTTTGGTCCGACCTCTACTAAATCAAGGCCAGATTCTAATGCGCGAGCAATAGCATCAGCAGTTGGCGTTGGACCAACTTGTGTGCCGTCAGCATCAATAAGAAAAACTTCTGGGACGTTGATTTCTTGGTTTTTCCGGAAGGCTTTGGTTGGTTCCGGTTTGTTGTAGGAGTAGCGGCGACGTGGCCGAAAATGTCTTGAAATAGGGGTGGGGTTACGAATTATTGGTGGAAATGGCGGGACTCACACCCGCGTGTCGCTCTTGAAACATATATCTTCTCCATGTTCAGGTCATTTAAAAATTTCGATAATGAAAACACAAATGATCAAAGATTTCAGTATCTAGCCTTACAAAATGTCCAACAAAACGGAAGGCGCGCTGTGTTGTGAGTCGCTGAAGGTGATACCGCAAGTGAGCGATAGCGACGTCACGCTCGTGCGATAGTTGCAGAATTTAGGCTGCAACAGGAGCCAATTCGAAAGAGGCGAGCTTTGACGCTGCGGCTTTCAAACGGCCTGTGAAGTTTGCACTTCGAATTTTGAGATGTTTTGCGAGAACCTCAACTCGACATGCTGATATATGTTGTCAATGAACGGTCTACTATAGACATTCCCACTCAAAGCAGTTTTTTAACTGATTTCAATGCGAATGTCTACTGTTTCATGGCACGAGCCATGTCACGTTTGATGTCACGATCTTTGATTTTTTGTCGCTTGTCACGAGATTTCAGCCCTCGGGCAAGCTGTAATTTTACTTTGATCAGACCGGCTTTACTATACACAGTTTCAGGGACGATTGTCAATCCTTTTTCATTCAATTTCCCAATGATTCGGTTGATTTCGGATTTGCGGAGGAGGAGCTTGCGGTCTTGGTCGGGATTATAGGTTGGTTGGTTTTTTGGTTGCCACGCAGAAACATGCGCATGAATCAGCCACATTTCGTTATCGCGGATGCTGACATAGGCCCCTTTGAGGTTCATTCGGCCGTGTTTTATGGATTTGACTTCAGCGCCGGATAGCACAACACCAGCTTCCCAATCTTCGAGAAACTCATAGTTATGCCGCGCATCTTTGTTGATAATCTTATCCATTTCGGGATTATAAGGAAAGCTATTGACAAAGTCAATAAAATGTGGTATTTTGCTATGGTTTTCATTTTTTATACAGCCCTGTGATTTGTAGCGGTTTTTTGCTATAATTGAATCAATTATTATTGATTGATTTTTTGTATGCTCGTCCCAGGAAAACTATTACTTGATCACGCCTTTGCAAATAAATATGCCGTTGGAGCATTTAATGCCAATAACATGGAGCAGGTGCAGGCGATTATTGGCGCTGCTGCTGAAACACAATCACCGGTTTTTATTCAAGTGGCTCGTGGAACGCTCGAATACACCGACATGCTCTATATCCGCAACATCATTCAAGCAGCTGCAGAGCTTCATCCAGAAATTCCGGTTGCGATGCATCTGGATCACGGCAGTAGTTTTGCAATTGCGAAACAGGCGATTGATATGGGATTCACTTCTGTCATGATCGATGGCTCATTAGACGAAACTGGAAAAGTCGAAAATAGCTTTGAAGATAATTTGGCGGTCACAAAACAGGTTTTGGAATATGCGCGCGAACGCGGAGTGACAGTTGAAGCAGAGCTTGGAACACTCGGCGGCTATGAAGACGGCGCTGGAGTTGGTGCGAGTATTTTTACTGATCCGGAGCAGGCGGTTGAGTTTATTGCGCAGGCACCAGTTGATTCATTGGCGATTGCAATCGGTACATCGCATGGTGCGCATAAATTCAAAGGTGAATCACAACTCGCATTTGATGTGCTTGCAGAAATTCACAAACGATTACCAGATCAAAAACTGGTTATGCATGGTAGCTCATCATTGCCACAGGAATTGATTGATCAGGTGAATCAATATGGTGGAAAACTGGAGCATGCGAAAGGCGTTGCGCTTGATCAGCTGCGAAAAACGATTGAGTATGGTGTAACGAAAATCAATGTTGATACAGATGGTCGCATCACAATGACTGGTGCAATTCGAAAAGTCTTTGCAGAAAAACCAGAAGAGTTTGATCCGCGAAAATATCTTGGCCCAGCGCGCGCAGCCTTACAAGCAATGGTTGCACAGCGTA
>JBIIKE010000102.1:0-2722 GCA_044233365.1 Bdellovibrionales bacterium
ACGGCGTCACGGCGTTGTTCGTTCTGTTGTAGTAACCAAGAGATAACCGCTCCAATGCAAAGGCAGGTAGCGAGTAAAGGCAAGACAATAAACCCACCATAGCTCCAGACAAATAAAAAGCTTAAAGGGAGAAGCCAGTGTTTCCAGCGCGGCGTAGTCAGAAGCAGTGCGCCGACAAGGAGTAATAGCATGCTAATGCTCGGCGCCTTAACAAGCCCCATGCGAAATAAAAAACTACTCGACACGAGGAGTAGTGAAGTCCAGCCAATCGCGAATGGTACACGCCGCCATTCTAAAAATAGATAGATGCCAACGATAAGTACACTTGCAGATAAGATGGTGAAGAGTTTCGCGCCAACAAACGGTGGGAGAAATGTGACGAATGGAATCAGCAGAATGTGATAGAGAAAGTGATGGTCAGTATAGTGCACTCCGAGTGTCGTGTAGGGTAAATATGAAAATTGATGCGGAATGGTGCGTTGATCGCGTAACACCTCAGCCATAGCGACATGATAAAAGGAGTCTGGGTCAGTAAAGCGTTCGCTATTGAGGCACCAGGAGTAGAGCGTGACGCTGAATAGGAAGAGTACTGCGCTGATCAGCAGAATTCGAGTGTGTGCGGTGGTCAGTTTGGCAAGCATGTTCAGTAGTGTAAAAGACTTTTCACTTTGTGGAAAGTGGCTGAAAAAAAATAACACCTCGTTGCCAAGCATGGGTGCCACGAGATGTTATTTTTCTTGATTTTGCAAAATCTACCGTGAGCGTATCACATTTTTTTTAGCTGTCAAGGAGGTAGCGAATCAGTTGACCAGAGTCCGACTCTTGGGTAAGGTGAAGGCACGAAAAATAGCATTATTTTATGTCAGGACATTCCAAGTGGGCGACAATTAAGCGCAAAAAAGAGATGATCGACTCCCGTCGTGGAGCTGCATTCACGAAGTTGAGTAAGAATATTTCCGTGGCTGCCAAGGGCGGTAAGGACCCAGACATGAATCCAGCCTTGCGGACAGCGATTGAAAATGCTCGAGCAGCGAACATGCCAAAAGACAATATCGAAAAGGCGATTTTGAAAGGCGCGGGTGAAATTCCTGGCGCTGTCTATGAAGAAGTGCTCTATGAAGCGTATGGTCCGGGCGGTGTGGCAATGATTATTGAATGTGTGACTGATAACACAAACCGGACAGTGTCATTTGTGCGTTCAACCATGACAAAAGCGGGCTCAAGTTTGGGTTCAAGTGGGAGTGTGTTGTTTCAGTTTGAACAAAAGGGTGTGATTCGTTTGGTGAATAATGCCTTTGCTGCTGCTGGAGATCGTGATGAACTCGAATTGGAGTTAATCGATGCAGGCGCAGAAGACATCGAGGAATCAGATGATGAGATGACAGTGATTACGTCTCGTGAAAGCTTGCATGCAGTCAGCCAGCTATTGGCAGAAAAAAATATTCCCGTTGTCAGCGCAGCGTTGTCATGGATGAGTAGTCAACATGCGCCAATTGATGAAGCAACAGCAGAGAAGTTGCATAACCTGATTGATACCCTTGAGGGTGATGATGATGTCGTGGCCGTGCATACCAATGCGCAAGCCGCTGAATAAATATGAAAATTCTTGGTATTGACCCGGGATTACAACGCGTTGGGATTGCGCTTGCTGAGATTAGCGGTGGAACATATACACTTTTGCAATGTGGTGTTATTACGACTGAGCCCGGACAGCCATTGCCCGAGCGGTTAAGTCAAATCCGCACAGATCTCGAAACATTTTTACACCAGCATTCAGATATTACTGCTGCTGGAGTTGAAGAATTATTTTTTGCAAAAAATATCACGACTGCTGCAAGTGTATTTCAAGCCCGTGGGGTCATTCTTGAAACGTTGCAGCGTGCTGGCATCCCACGGATCCTTGATGTGAAGCCCCAACAACTCAAGCAATACACTACTGGCCACGGCAATGCCACGAAAGCTGAAATGGGGATACTGGTCAAACAAACCTTTCAGCTTGATGCAATTCCACAACCTGATGACGCGGCTGACGCGGCAGCTATCACAATCGCTACAGAAGCATTGATTCGCGCTCAATAGTCCTATAGTATAGAGGCAGGAGGATTTTACTGAAAATCCTGATTATTCACTATTTATGATTATGAAATTTTTGTCCCGTTCGTTTCTTTTGACTCTTGGGATTGCGCTCTCTGTATTTTTACCGGGATTCGCACTGGCCCAAGAAGCGCCGACTGAAACTCCACCTCCAGAACCAACTCCATTGGTTGCTGTTGCTGGGCCTGATACAGCTGTCGTTGCAGGTCGAACCATTCGTCTTGATGCGACAGGCTCAACCAAAGCGACGGATCCACAAGACACCTCGATTGCCTATGAGTGGGAATTTGGTGATGGGAACAAAGATTCAGGATTTGAAGTCAATCATATTTATAAAGAGAGCGGCCGTTATGATGTGACACTGACTGTCACGCGGACGATTGACGGTACGAAAGAAGAGCAAACTGATAGTTTAGAAATTTTGGTGCAAGATCAATTGGCGCTCCTCATTGTCGACCAAAGCGTGACACTTGAACAAATCGCGCAAGTCAAAAATTATGGCGCAACTCAAGGCACGCTCGTTACTGTCATTCGATCAGCTGGTGCGCCACAAGAATATGCGATGGTTCAAGAATTAGCGCAAGAATTATTGAAAGCGGAAGCAGATGTTCGCGCGGCCAATATCATT
>JBIIKE010000103.1:0-2717 GCA_044233365.1 Bdellovibrionales bacterium
ATTCGAACTTGTGACCATCAGCTTAAAAGGCTGTTGCTCTACCAACTGAGCTAACGACCCAGAGAAAGCTTCAGTAGTATACGGAAAACAAGAGAATGGGTCAACAGAATGAGCCTGATTTTCGGCAAACATTGACAAAATAGTTAAAATGTGGTAATATATGACCCGCACCTTGAGAATACGCACTCGGACGAATCCGAGAAAAACAACCGGAATCTTGGAGGATTTCATGGGCTCGCTCATTACCTTCGTTTGCCTTTTTCTTACTTTAAAATGATCTGTGTTACAATAAAAATATGAATGAACAGTTTCTTCAACCAACCGTTATTGTAATCGCAGGTATGCCGGCTCATGGAAAAACGACCATTGCCCAAGCCTTTGCGAAAGAAACCGGCATTCACCATCTCGATATTGATGACACGATCCGTTTTCCGATTTTTGGTCCACCAGTTGAAGGGAGTACGATCGCTGGTATAAACGACCGGATCATAGGAGCGAGTTATGAGTTGCTGATGCACGCCGCTGCGGAAGCCTTGCGATTGGGACGTTCGGTTGTTATTACTGCCACCTTTATTCGTCCGCAACGGCAAGAAGTGTTACGTCGGTTTTTGGAAGAGTATGCGGCAAATACAAAAATATTTTTTTGTGAACTACGCGATAATCATGATGCGGAAATTGCCGACCGGTTAGCGCGCCGCCGGGAGAGTGACGGACCACAGTATGTTGGTGGAATTGACACACAAGACAAATATGATGAGGTGCGAGCAGTTGCGGAGCCGTTACCAGATGATATTCCATTTACTGCTATCGAAACGTCATCCATACATTCGCCGGAAGAATTAGTGCGCGAGATGATTGATCAGCTGGTCGCTGAAGGTAGAATGGAAGTGCGCGTTGAGTCGGCTGAACCACGATTAACAATAAAATAACTATCCATCACTTATGAAGTGTAGTTGATTTTATGGTATAGTGAGTGTGGTTTTGTGTAACAAGTAATATATAGTAATGACTACAATCAACCAACAAACAATCACCATTGCTTCAGTGACCCTTATTGTCGGTATTTTTATCGGCTATGGACTCTGGGGAATGGACGCCACAAATTCTCATAGTGCTGAAAAACCAACCAATGATTCAGCTGCAATGTCGACAATGAATCACTCTATGGACGACATGATGATGGATATGACAGCGAACATGAAAGGCAAGACGGGAGACGAGCTCGATCACGCATTTTTAGATGACATGATTACACATCACCAAGGGGCGGTTGATATGGCGACTCTTCTCAAAGAGGGAACAATGCGACCAGAGCTCAAGAAATTTGCAGATGATATTATTACAGCGCAAACTGGAGAAATCACGCAAATGAAAATGTGGAACGAAGAGTGGTTTAATGGGCACGCACATGAATAATCAGACGATTTCAGCTGAAGATCAACGTTTTTCAGAGCTGTGTAAAAAAGTTTCAGACAATACAGCAACTGCTGAAGAGCTTCAGGAGGTTTCTTCTTTATTGAATAGAAGTATAACAGCTGCGCAAGAGGCTGTTAAAAAAGCAATGGAATAAGAGGCTTATGGGAACAGAACAACAACGTCTACAACTACGAAGACCAGCGCCTGAGTCAGTTGTTAGTGCTCACGTAACAGAACAAAAACCAGTAGAAGGCAGTAGAGAGTCTGTGGTCGCAGCAATTGCTGAAATGCGCGCAACAGCTCGACGATTTGATGAATTGTTAGTTCAGTATGGTGCGTTATTACACGAGTCAGAATCAGTCGAGCGAACGCTGGACCAAAATATGCGAACACTCGAAGCAGCACGAGCAGTTGAAAAAGCGAAGGCTCGCGCTGCAGAGCTTGGAATGGCTCTACTGAAAAATGCGACATCAGCCGCGTTAATTGGTGGGAGCGCAGGACTTGCCTCTGCATCTATGGGCGCAGATCCGTTATCAACGGCTATTGCCGCTGCTTCAGGTGCGCTTGCCGGAGTTGTTGCAGAACAATCAATGCAGCATCTTGAGCATCGCGCAGATGCAAGTGAGCATTATTATTCTAAGCATCCTCGGACCGCTGCTTTTATGGAGCAAAAAAAGAAGCAAGCGAACTTTTCAATAGAAAATCACACAGCCGCCACAGCACACGGAGAACTGCAGCGCCAAATTGCTGAAATTTCAGCTGAAATTGATGGTTTACAGAATGTGTATCCAGCACTTGACCCAGGAGCTCCAAAAAATGACAGCGACTCACAGCCTTCTTATGAAGATATTCGTCAAAAAATTGAAACCCTCAAAAACTTTGGAGCACAGCTTGATGCTCTGCTTATCCAATACCATCTTGCAGCACAATTAAATGATAGCATCTCTGATGATGTAGAACGTGCTCAGCAACAAGTGCGTCACCGAGAAACACAAATTGCTGCCGGTGTTGCAGTCCGGCAAGTGATTGAGACAACAAAACATTTGCTTCAACAAGGCGGTGTTGCGACAATACTTGGGATGGGTGCATATTTATATAATGGAATATATCAAGTTGGTTTACAAAGCGCACCACTTATTGGCTCTGCAGCACTTGCGGGTGTGAGTCTGCAATACTTTTTGGATCGTTTTGAAAAAAAGGTCGGTCAAACGAATCTGCCTCATGGCATTTATGAACAAGCCGCCGCACTACAAGGAGATGTGGAATATCAAAAATTTTGTGATATTCAATTACGAGAACGA
>JBIIKE010000104.1:0-2711 GCA_044233365.1 Bdellovibrionales bacterium
TTTCCGCCGCTGACGCAGTGCTCCCAGTCGCAAACACAGAACTTGAATATGGCTTTGGGGTGTATGAAACCATTCGGATTGAAAACGGTATCGCCTATTTCACGCAGCAGCATATTGATCGGCTGCTTTATTCTGCAAATCACATTGGCCTTGAACATGCGTTTACAAAACAGCAGATCACTGACCAGTTGAATACATTTATTACTCAAGCTATCGCAGTCGCTCAAACCTGCAATATCAAAATCTTGTTTCTCGGCGCAGCAGACCCTGCTGATACACAACTTTATTTCTTTGCATCTGCTCCACTCTTTGTGGATCGCAAGCTCTATAAAACCGGCTGTCATACTATGACGCATGCCTATGAACGGCCGTTTCCACAAGCCAAAACCCTCGCAATGCTCGGAAGTTATTTGGCCTATCGAGAAGCAAAAAAAGTGGGAGCATATGACGCACTGCTACTCAATCGTAACAACGAAATCACTGAAGGAACGCGCACCAATTTTTTTGCTGTCAAAGGAAAAACCCTCTATCACCCACCACAAAAAGATATTCTTGAAGGAGTGACAAAACTTGTGCTGCAAGACATTGCGATTCAACACGGCTGGTCAATTGTTGAGCATGAAATTTTGTATTCAGATATCAGATCGTATGATGGTGCATTCTTAACCAGCACCAGCACAAAAGTCTTGCCTATTAAATCTATCAATGACTTTTCATTTGAAACCATTGCTCCGGGAGTCCTTGAGCTTTCAATGCTGTATCGTGAATACTGGGCACACAGTCAGGGAATCCATTCATCCGCATCATAAAAAACAAACATTGATAAACTTGTCCACAGATTGAATCTGATCACACCTTGCAAACGCAACTGAGTTGCATTAATATATCGCCGCTTGCCGTGTCTCTGAATTGCTCTTTGTACAACACACATTTCCCGAGAGGCTTCCCATGCGTACGCAGTTCTCGTTGTTGCTTGTCTCCATCTTTTTGTTTTTCATCTTTCTGACTTCAACAGCGGTTGCGGCAGAAGATGAAGATGGCCATCACGCACATGATCATGAAACAGAGGACAAAATCCCGATTGCTTTTTCAATCGGGTGCCACGGCGGGCTGGTTGGAGTTGACATCACCCGAAACGGCGGCAGCCTGCTCGGGCATGGCGATTGCCACGCCGGTCTCGACATTCACGGCCATACAGAAAATGGCCAGTGGTTTGAAATCGACATTGGCCCAGCCCTCGGCCTCCACATCGAGGCAGATGGCGTAGCAGTCTCTGGCGGCGGGGTCATCGATACCCGCTGGGCGCTACCGCGCGGCAACTTCCGGCTCTATGCCGGCCTGGAAATCCACGCTGACGCTGAAGACGCGCAAATTGCACTCAATATTGTGCCGCACATCGAAACGCGGCGCAGTTTCGGCATTGGCGCTCGGATTGAATGGGGACCAACGACAGTTCCCCGTTCTCACCCGAGTGGCTTCTCAGGCCTGAGCTATGCCGAATTAAATCTCGGCGTGGTCTTACGGCTCGAGACGGGCCACATGAGCCGCGGCATTTATGAGCTCATGATTATGGGCTCACGAGCCGGCTTTGACGGCACGGACTGGTGCCATGGAAAATGTGGCAGCCTCGCGCTGCAGCTGCGCGTCGGCTTTGATCACCACATCACAAAGCCAGGTCAACATCACGACCACGCAGATCATGATAACCATCATGATGGTCACGCACATGAAGAAGAGGGAGGAGATCACGGCCACTAACCGACAGTGAAGCGACGATCACACCTCCTTCTTCATGCTTTTTTCTATTACGCGCTAGACTATTTTCGCGGCAAGTCCTCCCACAGTGCATCAAAAGCAGAGCGCTCAATTGCCGCAAGCACTGCTGATTCAATGACAATTAAATTAGTCGTTGTCTCATCTGCTGTTAAATATGCAATCACATCTCCCCAGATCCATTTTTCTGCATTTGTCTCCCAATGGTTTTTTAAAAATCGATATTCTGAATGCGGCTGATACATTTTTTTTGCGTAGGCCCGTGACTCCGGAGTATCTGGCGCAATAATATGATCACGTATTTTTTGCTTATTCTTAAACTGCATAAAAATCTGTAAATATTCTGGATCCATCTTCATCCACACTTTATTTGTCACAAACAATCGAACAAGGTCTTTTGATTTTGCATCTTTCATGAAACGACGATACACCTCTCGAATACTCGTTGGATTATCATAGACTGTAATTGTTGCAAGCGCTTGCTGTTGTGGTTGCAGCATCTGTAGCTCTGGAATAATCTGCCGAATATCTTGCGCAATAATATTCACACGATCTTCTAATACTTTTGGATCCGTCGCTGCGAATAGTCGCTTCCCGCCAATATGCACTTGTTTCATTAAGCCTTCCTTTTCAAGTCTCGGCAGAAGCGTGTAGATCATCTGACGTGTCAGTCCGGTCTGTTTTGCAAGCTGCATTGCAGTCGCAGGACCATGCGCAATTGCTGCCATATACACGGTGCTTTCTGATTCAGAAAAACCAACTTTTCGTAATAACTGCTGCGTGGACATATTGATACTGTAAAATAAAATTTGACATATCTATATAACGTATTCTTTTATTTGTCAATATATTAGTCATTTTTTTTAAAAAACTGTAAAATACCACTTGCACTAATTTTAATCTCCAATACAATCATCCTACCATCATTCAGATGGGCT
>JBIIKE010000105.1:0-2675 GCA_044233365.1 Bdellovibrionales bacterium
GCCCAATGACTGAATCGATTCTGTCAGCCACACCATCAGCGGTTAATTCTTTCGCAAAAAAATCCAAGGCCGGAGTTGGTTGTTGGACAGTATTTGCCGCGCGGTCTTGAGTTTTTGTCGTTGTGGTATTCATGGTATGTGTATGAGTATGCGAATGAGGAGTGGTGGGTTTTTGAATCATTGATTGAATGCGGACGAGTTTTGTGCCAGCGCCGACAATGTGATCGAGTGGGCTCATGATTTGTTCAGAGGTGATGCCATTTTTTTTGAGTATCGCATCAATCAGTGGATCATGTTGTTGTAATAATGCGTAGAGGAGATGTTCTGTGCCGATGTGGTGATGCTCAGCATTTTTTGCGATAACAGCTGCGCGTTCAATGCACTGTTTGCTTTCCGTTGTAAATGTAGGCAAAAATAGGGAAAGGTCGCCAGATTTTGGTTCTGGCATGATTTCTGCAATTCGTTCAACGCTCAAATCAAACTGCGCTAAAATTTCTTGAGCTAAACACCCTTTCTCCATCGCTAAGGCCACAAACAAGACAATAGGCGTCACTTCATCTTCCCGACGTTGATAGGCAAGATCAATCGCACCGGTTAACGATGAGCGAACATGATCAGTGAATAGATGTAAAATATCCGAATTCATTTAGCGGTGAGCTCTTGTCCAGCTGGTGCTACTTCCTTCGTGTCCTGAAGAATTCTAATTCCAGCGCGATCAGCATATAAAACGTACAGATAGATTACTCCAAATGGAGTGAGAGTCAAGACAGAAATGAGCGATCCCAGAAGATTTAGAGATTGGAGCGCGAACGAAATAACAGTGATGACAAATGAAATGACAATAATACGGCTGATAAATCCGGTCCAGACTGGCCGGGTGAGTGACCAGCTATATCGAATCGCTTCGCGAACACCATGGTCTTTTTCAATGATGCTAAATTGTGCAAACAGAAGCATGCTTGAGAATAATAAGCCGAGTAGTGTTGGAATCAGAGTGAGCCAAATATAGAGTGAGTTCATGAGGTCGTATGATAAGAACCCAAGAATGATGCCAAGAATAACCACAATGATGGCGCCTAATAGAATACCAACTCCACCGTAGAGGGAAACTACAATACTTTGCAAAATGTATTTCCATAAATACCGAAAGGCATGTTCAAACGCGTCGATGATCGTCGCTTTTTCGTGATGCACAATCATGTAGATTGTTGCAACAACTCCATAGAGAGCTACAAGGATCGTTATCACAAGCAAGATCAGACTCACGAGAAATACAACATTCGTGATGCGCATAAAGCTGCTGAATGATCCAGTGTTGAGAAGCCCGACTGTAAACACTGCCTGGAAAATTTGCCAGAGCAAAAACGCAATTCCGTTAGGAATCACTGACACTAAGGCAATTTTTCCGAAATGGTTCAAGTAAATGCCAAACGATCGCCGAAAGGTTTCTTTTGTTGAGAGAAGTTGGGTTTGATTTTCGTTCATACTAAAAATAGTATAGCGCGATTTTTTATTGTCCGCCACCCATTTTCTGTAGAGCGGCAATGCGGTCTTCAATTGGTGGGTGAGTCGAAAAGAGGCGAGAGACTAGTTTGGTTTTTTTAAATGGATTAGCAAAAAACAAATGAGCAGTTGCATGATTGGCTTTTTTCATTTGCATGCCGGCTTGTTCTTGTTGTGAAATTTTTTTGAGCGCGCCGATGAGGCCGTCTGCATAGCGCGTCATCAAGACAGAGGAGGCATCAGCTAGGTATTCACGTTTACGAGAAACAGCAAGTTGAATCAGTTGCGCGGCAATTGGCGAAAGGATAATAAGTACAATTCCAACAATCATGAACACCAACTGCAATCGAGCATCTTTATTGTCATTGTCTCCGCCACCACGTCCAAAAATTGTCATGCGCAGCATCCAGTCAGAGAGGAGAGTGATCACACCAACAAGTACAACCACAATAGTCATGACGCGGATATCATAATTTTTGATGTGTGACAGTTCGTGGCCAATCACGGCTTCAAGTTCTTCGTTTTCAAGTCCGTTGATGATTCCGGTTGTCAGCGCGATGCTGGCGTGTTTTGGATCACGACCAGTTGCAAACGCGTTCATGACTGGATCGTCGATGATGAAAATCCGTGGCATTGGAATGCCCGTTGTGATTGAGAGATTTTCGACCATGTTCCAGACATATGGGCTGTCCTCTTTTTCAATTTTTTGCGCGCCAGACGCTGCCAGTGAAAGACTATCTCCAGCAAAGTAGGAGATAATGGTCATCACAATAGAAATGATGCTGGCGAAGAATAGATATGAATAGGCGTATTCAATATCACCGCCAATAAAGAGCCCGCCAAAATATCCGAGCGCGAGAATAAGCGCAATAAACACCGTTATTAAAAACGTTGTTTTCCATTTGTTGTGGGAGATTTGTTGGTAAACTGTCATTAGAATTTGACCGCAACATTTTCACGTTCGGCTGCATTTTCAATTTCGAAGAATTCACGAGCGATGAAGCCGAGCATGCCAGCGATTAAATTGGTTGGAAAGACTTGGAGCTTGGTGTTGAAATCGCGGACATTGCCATTGTAAAAACGACGTGATGCCATGATTTTATTTTCTGTGTCTGACAGTTCATCTTGCAGTTTCGCAAAATTTTCATTGGCTTTGAGATCTGGATACGCTT
>JBIIKE010000001.1:0-37080 GCA_044233365.1 Bdellovibrionales bacterium
CGTCGATCCATTTCGGATGTGTGATATCGCCTGTCGCAATCACATCAACGCCTTTCAGCGCCGCAGCACGCACAATGCCAAACGGCGTCAGCTGTTTGCTGGTCGCTCGCGAATAATGCGAATGCATGTGCAGATCAATAATCGTTTTCATACCTTTATACTATAGGAATTCTCCTTCTGCGTGAACCTTTTTAATAAACGAAAAAGCCGCCCAGAAGGCGGCTCTTATCGATAAACTGGCAGTGACCTACTTTCACCTTGCGGCTATCATCGGCGCTGACACGCTTAACTACTGTGTTCGGAATGGGAACAGGTGTTTCCGTGTCGCTAGAACCACCAGAGCGGTGCGGCGAATATATTCGCATCACAACTCTGATGGCTCTCACTGCGTATCGACGTCGGCGAGCATCAACTTGCCAACATCATCGCTACATAACTGAATAGATCAAAAGATTTTTAGGGTCGCTCTTCCGAGCGCAACCTGGCGTGCGTCTTGCACGCTGTATAGTGTCAACTATACGTCAAGACCATATGACATATTAGTACCACTCAGCTTCACGCTTCTCAGCGCTTCTACTTATGGCCTATCAACCCGGTCGTCTTCCGGGAGTCTATGAATCCTAATCTTGGGAACGGCTTCCCGCTTAGATGCTTTCAGCGGTTATCCGAACCGAAGATCGCTACCCGGCGATGAATCTGGTGATTCAACCGGTACACGAGAGCTTCGTCCTTCTCGGTCCTCTCGTACTAGAGAAGGGATCCCTCAAGATTCCACGCCCACAGCGGATAGGAGACCGAACTGTCTCACGACGTTCTGAACCCAGCTCGCGTGCCGCTTTAATTGGCGAACAGCCAAACCCTTGGGAGCTGCTTCACCCCCAGGATGCGACGAGCCGACATCGAGGTGCCGAACCTGGTCGTCTATGTGGACTATTGGACCAGACTAGCCTGTTATCCCCGGAGTAACTTTTATCCGATGAGCTTCCGCCGTCCTATTTCGTACGGTCGGATCACTAGCTCCTACTTTCGTAACTGCGCGACTTGTTAGTCTTGCAGTAAAGCTGGCTTATGCGCTTGCACTATCGATTCGGTTTCCATCCGAACCTAGCCAACCTTTGTGAACGCCTCCGTTACATTTTGGGAGGCATCCGCCCCAGACAAACTACCCACCAGACACTGTCCCATCTCCGGATTCACGGAGTATGGTTAGATCTAACAATTCATCAGGGTGGTATCTCATATTTCGACTCCATCTCAGCTAACGCCGAGACTTCAAAGTCTCCCACCTATTCTGAACAAATGAATTATTAGAGCAATGCCAAGTTGTAGTAAAGCTTCACGGGGTCTTTTCGTCCTGCTGCGGGTAACCAGCATCTTTACTGGTAGTGTAATTTCGCCGAGTCCCTCGTTGAGAGAGTTTTCAAGTCGTTATGCCATTCGTGCAGGTCGGAACTTACCCGACAAGGAATTTCGCTACCTTAGGACCGTTATAGTTACGGCCGGCGTTCATCCGCGCTTCAGTCAAAAGCTTCGCACCGAAGTGCTAACCCCCTTCCTTAACGTTCGGACACTGGCCAGGCATCACCCCCTATACATCATCTTACGATTTAGCAGAGAGCTGTGTTTTTGGTAAACAGTCGCTTGAAATCTTTTACTGCGGCCACACTTGCGTGTGGCAGACCTTATCCCGAAGTTACGGTCGTTGTTTTGCCGAGTTCCTTAACGAGGGTTCTCTCGCACACCTGAGGATTCTCTCCTCACCCACCTGTGTCGGTTTACGGTACGGATACGTCAGTCTCATGTGAAGCACTTTTTCTAGGCCCTCTGTCATTCTCTCTTATGTTTGGGTTGCCCCGCACACTTGTCACTCTAGTTTTCACTAGAGCAAAAGATTCAATCCATTAAATCTCAAAGACCTTCAGAAAGCGTCGGTGTTCACTAAACTGCTCGTAGGGCAGGAATATTAACCTGCTGTCCATCGACTACGCCTTTCGGCCTCGCCTTAGGACCGCCTAACCCTGGGACGATCATCGTTGCCCAGGAACCCTTGGGTTTTCGGTGTGTATGGTTCTCACATACATTGTTGCTACTCATGCCAACATTCTCGCTTCGCACCGCTCCACGATCCCTCGCGGGTCTCGCTTCGTCGCTGATACGAATGCTCCTCTACCAATCCTGATAATAAATTATCAGAAGTCCGCGTCTTCGGTACTACGTTTAGCCCCGTTACATTTTCGGCGCAAAACAACTGGATCAGTGAGCTATTACGCTTTCTTTAAAGGATGGCTGCTTCTAAGCCAACCTCCTGATTGTCACAGTCGTTCCACTACCTTTAACACTTAACGTAGATTTGGGGACCTTAGACGGCGATCTGGGCTGTTTCCCTTTTGACACATGAAGCTTAGCCCCCACGGTCTGACTCCTATAATAGTCTCTGTCGGTATTCGGAGTTTGGTTAGGTAGGATACGGCAAGCCGCTCCTGACCCATTCAGTGCTCTACCCCCGACAGGTAGTTTATAGGGCTATCCCAAAAGATATTTCGAGGAGAACCAGCTATTTCCGGGTTCGATTGGAATTTCTCCGCTAACCACACCTCATCTCCGAGCGTTGTACGACTCGTGAGTTCGGGCCTCCCCTGCCTGTTACGGCAGGTTCACCCTGGGCATGGCTAGATCACCCGGTTTCGGGTCTATACTGTACGACAAACGCGCTATTCACACTTGGTTTCCCTGCGCCTGCATCCTTTTCGGATTTAAGCAGCCGCACAGTATAACTCGTTGGCTCATTCTTCAATAGGCACACCGTCACTCTTGCGAGCTCCGATCTATTGTAAGCATATGGTTTCAAAACTATTTCACTCCCCTTTCGGGGTACTTTTCACCTTTCCCTCACGGTACTTGTTCACTATCGATCATCAAAGATATTTAGCCTTACCAGATAGTCCTGGCAAATTCACATAGAATTTCTCGTGTTCCATGCTACTCGAGAATAAAAACCGTAGAGTGAACTAGAGTTTCGTTTACAGGGCTATCACCTTCTTTGGCTGAGCGTTCCAGCTCATTGGACTACATATAATTCGTTTTTTTCTCTACCTTGAAGTGAAAAATTTTAGTCACTTCAAACGTTTAAACCTCATAACCCCGATCAGTTTACACTGTTCGGTTTGGGCTCCTCCCGGTTCGTTCGCCACTACTACGGGAATGTCTTTTGATTTCTTTTCCACCTGGTACTAAGATGTTTCAATTCCCAGGGTGTGCTCATATTACCTATGTATTCAGTAATACGTCATGCAGGGTTGCTGCATGGGGTTTCCCCATTCGGATATCTCCGGGTCAAAGGTTGCTTGTCACCTCACCGAAGCATTTCGCAGACTGCCACGTCCTTCTTCGCTCTTTGATGTCTAGGTATCCACCATATGCCCTTATTGTGGTCTTGACGTATAGTTGAAACTATACGATTTGGATCACTGTGTGCATGTGAGTTCCTTACTTACGTTCCTATTATTGTTGTTGGAATGTTTTTTGAGTTTTCTTATTCGACGAAATCACAACTTTTTTTAATTTGTTGTAAAATCTTGATCTATTCAGTTGTTAACGTTCGTGCTGTCAGGTGCGAGAGTTCATCGGCACAGCTCTATTTTTAGCTATTTTTGCTGAAAACAGGACTGTGAGGACGAAATTTGGAAAGGGACGAAAAAAGTCGCTTGCAAGCGACTCCGAGTCTTCCAGATTAAGGAATCGGATTATGCGCTTGTGGCGGTTAAATTAAATGAAGCAGTTCTCATGACGATTTGGCGTATTCTACACAATGAATGAATATGAAAAGGTGTCCACACGCTTATATTCATTGCTTCAAAGTGACGCAAAAATGTAAAATGTTTTAGAGAGCTCAAGTACTATAATAGAATACGGAGGAGGTGTCAAACGTCCGATTGAACACTTTTTGTGCACAAGTGGATAAAAATGGGGATAAGTATGTTTTTTTGAAATAGTCAAAGTGTGGGCGGTGGTCATGCATGTGCATTTCCACCACCCGTCCGAAATCACCATCTGCGACGAAGTCGTCGTCACATCACGATGAGCTCTTCTCTCTCGGCACCCACGGAGATGAACTGAATCCGCACGCCCACGAGCTGCGCGAGGCGGCGCAGGTAGAGCCGGGCGGGCTTCGGCAGGTCGTCCCAGGTGCGGACCTCGCGGGTGGACTCCTGCCACCCCGGCCAGGTCTCGTAGATCGGCTCGCACTCGGCGTAGATCGCCGAGTCCGGCACGTAGGTGAGCACCTTGTCCTTCCACCGGTAGCCGGTACAGACCTTGATCTCTTCGAAGCCGTCGAGCACGTCGAGCTTGGTGATCGCGAGCCCGGTGAAGCCGTTCAGCCACGCGGCGTAGCGGAGGGCCACCGCGTCGAACCAGCCGCAGCGGCGGCGGCGGCCGGTGGTGGCGCCGTACTCACGGCCGACCGACACCAGCCGCTCGCCGAGCTCGTCGTGCAGCTCCACCGGAAACGGGCCGGCGCCCACCGCGGTAGCATACGCCTTGACCACGCCGAGCACGTTCTTGATCGCCTGCGGCGGCAGGCCCGCGCCTGCCGAGGCCGCGCCCGCGATCGGGTTTGACGAGGTGACGTACGGGTACGTGCCCCAGTCGATGTCGCGCATCACGCCGAGCTGGCCTTCGAGCAGTACGTTGTGGTCCTGCGCCACCGCGTACTGGACCATCGACATCGTGTCGATGATCCGATGGCCGAGGCGCGAGCGCCAGTGCTCCGCCTTACCGAGCAGGTCGTCGAGCGCGAGTGGCTCGCCGCCAAGCTCCTCAATCTCCCGGTTCTTTCGGGGCAGCACGTTCGCGAGCCGGTCGCGGAACCAGTCCGGGTGGAGCAGGTCGCCGAGCCGGAGCCCCCAGCGCGCGGCCTTGTCGGCGTAGGTGGGGCCGATGCCGCGCTTGGTCGTGCCGATCACGTCCTTGCTCGACCGGCTGGACTCCTGCAGGCCGTCGATCAGCGGGTGATAGGGCATCACGATGTGCGCCCGTTCGCTGAGGAACAGGTTCGAGGTGGGCACGCTCGCCGCCTCGATCTGCTCCAGCTCCGCGAGCAGGTTGTCCGGGTTCACCACGCAGCCGGCGCCGACGATGCACTTCGCGACGGGGTTGAACACCCCCGACGGCACCATGTGCAGCGCAAAGCGTCCGTGCTCGTTCATCACGGTGTGACCGGCGTTGTCGCCGCCCTGGTACCGGATGGTCATGTCCGCGTGCTGGGCGAGGTAGTCGACGATCCGACCCTTGCCCTCGTCGCCGTACTGCGCACCGACCACTGCGGTGACTGGCATGTCGCCTCCTATGGTCTCACGACCAAAATGATCCACTTGCGTGGATCATGGTGTTGATGTTTCAAAGCAGCTTGATCGCCCCTCCAAAACAATCAATGCCGCCATCTTAAACCAATTTTATTTTTTCGCAAGCTACTTGCTCCAGCTGTCGTTCATTGGTAGGATAATTTGGCCTTCATTTATGCCGTGGTGGCGGAATTGGTAGACGCGCTGGCTTCAGGTGTCAGTGACTTCGGTCGTGAGAGTTCGAGTCTCTCCCACGGTACACGATACATTTTATACTTTCTCGCTTGTGTTCCAGAGCGCTGTGAAATACTGCGCCATTGCATCGCGCATATCTTTACGTCGTACATCAATCGCAACTGCTTTTTCTTCAACATCCCAATAAATAAACCGTACAGCTTTTGGGTAGATATTTATTTGCATTGGTGACGTGAACTCTTTTTGCATCACACGAAGCTCAGTGAGTTTCATATCAGAATCACCTGCTTCAATAATTTCATCGACCACTGCTTGCATGCTTCCAGACAGCGTTAACAACCGAGCCTGAACACCATACTGCAATCGCTTTTTATGATAGTTCACAAACCATGGATTCAAAATCCGGGCTGACTCTGCTTCTCCATAATTTGCGCCAATCACCATATACTCCTCTCCTGGCTTCATTTCATACATCCAACGTAAAAATAACTCTTGCACCGACGACAATCCTGTGACAGTGACCAAATCTTGGTTCCACAAATACTGAAAATAGTGTTTATAATTTTCCGCGACCGCTTCATCTTCAATGACAAATGCATACTGCGCTTGCCAGTGAATGTGCGCAACATAATTTCCAAAAATAAACACGACCATTGGAGAGCTGACATCAGGTGGTAATTCTTTATATTCCACAAATAGTTCATGATTCTTCACACCCATCTCACCAACATTTAAACCATCCAGTCGCTTACCGCTGTCGACCAAATCGTGCCACCAAATTTTTTTCTCAATTCGACGTTGGTTATAGTCTCGCCAATAATCTGGCATCACATCACCAATACCAGCATTGCCACCAATAAACCAGTGTTCTGGATACTCTAACGAGAGTTCCATCACTTGCTTGAGTCCATCGAGTCCGCGATAGGTTGCGACATCCTGATTCCACAAGGTTTCAAAATATTCACGAAACGATGTTGCCAGCTGCTCACTCTGAATGGAAATCACAAACGGTTGCTTGTCTTGTAACATGAACGCAACATTGTTTTGCCAAATATCGATCATGGTTGGCTCTTGCACGCCGTACGGCAACAAACGGGTTTTGGTGAAGGCCTCAGTCCCAACAACATCGGCATACGCGGCGTCTTGTTGCGAAAACAATAAGCGTGCCGGGAGCTCCCACGCAACACGTTGCTGGTCATAGGTCTTGAATATCTGCTCATATAATTCTTTTTGTGAACGCGTGCCGGCAATCACCAAATGCTCTTCTTTTGAATCTTTGACGTCGGCAAGCAGCGCGTTGCGATGCGCTTTCAATCCACTCATACCTTCATAGAGTTTCACTTCATGGTCTGACCGACTGCGTAAGACATTAATTTCATCGGCAATGGTTTGAGCGGATTGCAATCGACTAGACGCTTCTTCGACGAGTGAGCTGGCGTCGGACAATTGAAACAGCGACACGCCACCTTGCGAGGTTTTAAAAACTAACAAGCGCTTTTCGAGCGCATCTAAAGCTTCATAGACAATATTACGATGCAGTCCAGTTTTTTTGATTATTGCCGCTGCCTTAGATTGACCCAATTCCATCAATGCGATGTAGACAGACGCCTGATTTGGCGAAAATCCGAGCTGTACAAGTTTTTCTGATAAGTCCATAGTGCGGTTTTCTGCCGTATTTATAGGGTATTATTTATTGTCATCTTTTTTATGATAACAAAATTAGACGAAAAAGTCAATGTCTGTGTATAGGTGACAGTACTTTTGGTCAATGTTTATAGGGTGATTCGTGTTTGGACACCAAATTGAACGAAAAATATGCCTTGAATTATCCTTCTATATATAGAAGGCTGACTTGATTCCATTCCGGAATCACTGGAGGTCATCATGCGTTTCATGTTCGTTTACATTCTGTATGTGATCAGTGCCATCTTCTGTCCTGCTCAGGCGGCGGAGTCGACCGAACCGCGAATCACGTTGGCAGCGCCTGAGGTGAAATTCTGGCTGAACGCCAGTGTGCCGGTCTCAAGGCCGACTGCAACTCGCGCTGTGAAGTGGCACTTCCACGCCTTCATGCCGAACCTCGTGCAGCCGGGCGGACGCGCACCGTGGTTCTACACCGGCCCGTCCTGGCAGGTGAATGACCAGTTCAACCTCGAGCTCGTCGGGGGATTTGGCACCGGGATCGGTGATGATGCAAGCGGAGTCGCGCCTGTCGCCGGACTCTGGCTCACCTGGACGCCACCACAAGGCTGGTTCTTCTGGAGTGCGCTCGAATGGTGGGGACTCCCACACAGCGATACGCTGTTTGCAATGGGAATGCTCACAAAGCAAGTGAAACAATCACCTGTGTCACTCGGTATTGAAGCCCGAGCGACATGGACGCCCAGCGTGCCGGACAGCGCTTACGGATACGCTGGCCTGAACATCGGGTTGCGATTGAACCAGCAGTTCAGCGTGCGAGTAGCACTGCTCGCCCAAGGTGGCCCGAACAGCGAGCCATGGGGCGTTGGCCCGAACATCTTCCTGTTCTTCAACCCGCAGCCGTAAAGGAGCAACGATGCAGAAGATCCGAAAAATCGTTGTCTGGACGCTCTGCCAAGAAGTCGGCACGCAACATCCGGCCACGAGTCCTGATGAGCAGAAGCTGAGCTTCCTGGAGCCCTTCTCCATCGCGATCATCGGTCGCAGTGTACTGGAAGAAGGATGGAGCGGTGCCCACGTGCTCGTCGGCAAGCTGCGTGAGGAATGCCGCGAGCGCTGGCCCGAACTGGTCAATCTCACGGCAGATGCCGTCGGGCCTGACGAGTTCGTCGAATTTTGATGCTCAATCAACAACAGAGGTGCTACGTTCATTCAATGACGCAGCGCCTCACTTTTCCTCATTTTGCTATTCAACCGAGATCCGCTATTCTATAAATTATGGAAATAGAACTACGCGAATATTTACAGCACACCATTCTCCCAGAATTTGATATTCAGGAGATTGAATCAATTGAACCGATTCCTCTGAGTTTAGTAAATCGGACATTTTTTGTGCGCTCGAGTGGTGGGAATTATATCTTGCAACGCATGGCGCAGGTGTTTGGCGCTGGAACATTAGAAGACGCGGCACTTGTGACCCAACATCTTGAAAAGAAGGACATTCCAACAATTACACTCCTGCAATCTTCACAAGGCGCACCCTACTTTGCAGATGATAGCGGCTATTTATGGAAATTAATGATCGTGATCCCAGGTGAGACCTATCATGTCGTTCCATCCGCGGATATCGCACGCGAGGCTGGCCGCACACTTGGGCAGTTCCTCGCTGGCATGGCAGACTTTGATTCAACACAACTCGAAAGTCCGCTCAAACTCCATCAAACAAAAAATATTCTCGATGACTGGCGCGCGCTTGAAACACAAGCAAAACAATGCGTCACTGCGGAAGCATGGTTACTGCTCAAAAGCATCGCGCCGGAACTTGAAAAAAATCTGCTGCCAGACAACTTACCAACGCGTGTCGTACATGGTGATCCAAAAATTTCAAATATTTTATTTGCGACTGACCAAGCAGAAACGTGCATGATTGATCTCGACACCACAATGGTGCACACGCCGCTGGTCGACATTGGAGATGCGCTTCGTTCTTGGTGTGGCGGCGCAGAAGACGACCCGAACAACACCTTCAACATGGAATATTACACTCCAGCGCTCGAAGGAATTTTAGAATCAATTCAGTTGTCAGAGGAAGAGCAAGCGCGTATCCCACAAGCTGTCAAAATGATCACATTAGAGCTCGCAGCGCGCTTTGCGACTGATATTGTCAACGATTCGTATTTCGGTTGGGACGACACAAACTACACCTCTCGCCGCGACCACAACATCGCCCGCGCTATTGGCATGATTGCGCTGTATCGCGATATGGAACAAAAAATTTCATAAGAAAACGAGTTGCGTCAATTGAGTCTATAACCACACTTTTACGGAGAAAGGCAACGCCTGTTACAATTTGGTTATTTGGTGTTATACTTGTTATATAATAATTACTTTGTTTATGAACAAAAAAATAGGCCTTATTTCCATAATTGTTATCGTTTTATTGCTCGTCATCGGCGGCGTGGCATACATGATGATGCAAAACGACGATACAGACGAAGCAACGAATACAAACAAGGATGCCGAAACAACGCTCTATAATAAGAGCGCCAACAAAAATTCAAACAAGAATACCAACTCGAATACGGCTGCCAACGAAAATGCGAACACCGATGTAGAGGAGGAAGAGGAAGATACTGAGACTAAAAATGCGAACACGAATAGCAACGCAAATTCAAACAGCAATACTACGAGTAACAAAAACGCCAACACAGCAACAACTACGGAAGGTGCAGCCTATAAAAATGAACGCTATGGTTTCAGTGTCGACGTTCCAAGCGCAATGGAATTTTTGAGCGACAAAGAAGAGTTAGGATATTATCCATTTGGTCTCACGGACTCAAAAGATGAAGAAGGATATGAAGGCGAATGGTTTATTTCAGTGTATAGCTCAAAAACCCAAGATGAACTTATTAAAGAATTTACAGAAAATGCAGCTGAAGCAGAGGTTAAAAAAGAAACCATCACAGTAAATGGTTTATCTGCAACAAAAATTGAAATACCTCGTGGTGGTGGCATTTCAACTGCAGTGTACATCCAAAAAAATGGGCGGACATTTGCAATCACAAGTGAAGGGGACTTAGACACCACCTTTGAAGATTTTTACAAAAGTTTCAAATTCTAGTTAATACTCTTTAGCGAAAGTCCCGCTTTATGCGGGGCTTTTTTATTCTGAGAGCAATTGCTGCAACTTCCGCAGAGTATTCACATTTCGAATTGTGATATTTTGATACACATCTTTCCGCAACATGATTTTTGGGACGCGACTCTTATTATAATCCCTCTTTTTGATATCCCACACCACTGCCCCATCAATATATTTCAAATGTTCGATGCCTGCGTTCACTTCAAACTCTTTCACAATCTTTGAGCTATCAATCTCGTTCCACAAAAACAATACGTCAGTTCGCATCTCAGCATTGTTCACCCACTGTATCGGAATGCCTTTGCAGATAGTGGCGATATTTTTTTCGTCACGCACAAGCACGGCAACCGGAAACCCAAATTCTGTTTCAATCGCTGTTTCAATTTTTTTCTCGAGCGTTGCGACGCTCATTTTTTTCGTAGCAAAAACCACATTACCAGAATTGATATAGGTCACCACATCATCAAAACCGAGCGCCTCAAAAACCGCTTTCAATTTTTTCATCTCGACTCGATTGTTTCCCCCGACGTTAATCCCGCGGAGAAGCGCGACGTATTTCATAAAAATTTCTGGGTGCCGGAGAGAGGACTCGAACCTCCACGGATTGCTCCACCTGCTCCTAAGGCAAGCGTGTATACCAATTTCACCACTCCGGCGGAAAAATGTTTTTGTAGCCTATCTCGATTTCGCTCGCACGTCAAAGGCTTGACGACTGTTTTGAGAATACGCATACTATATACGGACACATCCTCTGCAGCGCGCGCTCTAAGGATGTTTTTTTATGCCTGATTTTATAAAAAGGTTGAGGACAATCGGTTTTATTTTTATTTTGTGCTTTCTAGTGTGGCCAAGCATTACACAAGCAGTTATTTTACAATGTCAGTATATTGACGAAGCGACTGGCGAGGTCGTCGAAGATCCAACGGTTATTCCACCAACAATGGAGACTGAACCTGACGAAACCGAAGAGGGTGAGGGTCCGGCCCCTGAAACTACGCTGGTGAATATCCAATTATCTGAATTGTATCCAGCGCCAGTTGCTGGGCAAGAAGAATTTATTGAATTGTACAATCCGAACGATCAGGCAATTTCTGTGAACGGACTCAAACTCACTGACGCCTCTGGTAAAACGTTCACAATTTCTGAAGCAACAATTGAGTCAACTTCTGTGGCCGCGCATTCATATCTTGTTTTGCCGTACAGCACAACCAAAATCATTTTGAATAATAGTGGAGACACCGTCATTATTACTAATGAGAGTGGGGCGATTCTCGACCAAACAACATATGCCTCTGCGCTTTCTGGGTTTAGTTGGTCACGACACATTGGCATTACTGATCCAGAGACACGCTGGGACTGGACGAGTCTTGTGACCCAAGGTACGGCGAATATGTTTGTGGAAGATGAGGCTAATGCGGAACCAGTCGCGCAACAATTAGCACTCACACAAGAGCCAGTACCAACAACCCAACCAACTGGTGGAAGTCCAACTATTACCGCGCCGACTACTACGCAGCCGATTGCCGAAGACACACGCCAAACCGCAAGCACGATAAAAATAAACGAACTACTACCGAACGCAGTTGGCTCAGACACGAACACAGAATGGATTGAATTGGTAAATACTGGCAAAGAAGCTGTGCGCTTGATTGATTGGACCCTGAGTGATGCCTCAAAAACCTATCCAATTGGTGATGTGACGTTGGGCGCTGGTGAGTTGTTGCTGCTCGAATCTTCAGCCACACGAATTTCATTAAATAACTCCGGTGAGACCGTGACACTAACCGACCCATTTGATAGCGTCATTGATTCAGTTGAATATGGCGCTTCGACTGAAGGGCAATCGTATGCACGATTTAGTGATGCTTTTAGTTGGACCGCAGATCCGACGCCTGGCACGGCAAATAAACTTGTGAAAGTATCAGTGGTGGAGACAAAAAAATCAGATGATGGGGATGAGAAATCGACTGATGGGAGTAGCAGTTTGAAAAAAGTCGTTGCGCCAGCGAAGACTACAACGCCTACAAATGTGAAAAAGGTGGCAGCTGCAGTTGGTGGCCAGAAAACGAGCATTGCCGCAGCGAAAATTTTGGAAGAGGGTGCGGAAGTTGTCGTAAACGGTGTTGTGACGGCACTGCCTGGACAACTCGGGTCGCAATATTTTCTGCTGCAAGATGCGAGCGGCGGTGTGCAGGTGTATTCGTATGCCAAATTGTTTCCAGACTTGAAATTTGGAGATCGGGTGACGGTCAGTGGTGAAGTTGGTGTGTCGCGTGAGACCAAGCGAGTGAAAATTACACAAGCGTCGGATATTGTTGTGAATGGCGCTGGTGAGGCTGTCGCTCCAAAGGCAGTTGATGAATTAAACGAAACACTTGAAGGTCAGTTAGTGCAAACGTCGTCGGTACTCGCGGAAAAATCTGGTTTGAATTGGAACTTGGACAATGGTGTGGTAGTTGGCTTGAAAGGAAGCAGTGGGGTTTCGAATAAAGATTTTAAGGAAGGAGGTAGCGTGACGGTTGTTGGAATTGTTGAGCAATCTGGTGGAAGTTATCGGATTGCACCAAGGCAGGCAGATGATGTCAAAAGTGGCGGTGGTGATGCGGCGGAAGATACTGGCGCTGAAGCTGAGAAAGACGACGCAGCATCTGCAATCGCTGGCAAAAATAGTGGGGACGGAGCTGCAAATGGAAGTGTAGTGACAACAAAAAAAGCTTCGGGAAATAAAACTGACGGAAAAAGCGCGGCAGAGTCTGGTGATTCGGCATTGGTGATGAATGTAAAAAATCATCCGTGGATGAGTTTGGGGATTTTGTTGACGGTTGTGGCTGCACTGCTGTATTTCATTCGTCGCAATTGGAATGAACTTGAACAAAAAGATTGGATGAAACGATTACTCAGAAATCCACGTGTTGCGAAAATTGTTGAACAGTTAAAAACAAAAGGGTGGTTGCCGAAGTCAGAAGCAGTCGATGAATCAAACTCACAAGAATCAAGTGAACAAAAAGTGCAGCTCAGCTCAATACTACAATTTCACAATACAGCCAGCACGGCTCGTCAAAATGATTCGCAGGCCGTCAATATTATTGACGACGACGGTGTATTTTATGCACTTTCTGAGCAATTTCGTCAACGACCATCTTAAAGTCAGGCGCGAAAAAAGGATGCGCGGGCCATCCTTATACTCCCCCTCAAATTTCTGAACCAGCCCTAGCTGCAGGCGGCTACTTTGCCGCGGCCGCCAGCTTACGTTCTCGCTGGGCGAGCACAACCTGGTGGCACTGCCACGCAATCTTGTGGATATCACTTCGCGAGAGCGCTGGCATTGATCGCTTGCACTTGAACGGCATTACCTCCTGGAGCAGGAGGTGGATGCCGAGCACCGATCGAAGATCTTCGCCGAACAAAAATCTCAGATGCTTTTCCACCAAAGGGGGGAACGCACTGAAATCAAGGTCGATGTCTTCAACCTCAGCGTCAGGCAAGTGCAAGCGCAGAGCATCACGACCACCGATTTCCACCAACTCATCGGTGAACTTGGTGATCGCGGCAAGAGCTTCTTCAATATCGCTTAAGGCAACAACGCGATCTTGAAGAAGCTGAAGCCTGGCACAGTGCAGTAGCACCGAGATGACCTCGCCAGGCATCGCGTTGCCGAACAACTTGTGCCACCGGAAGCGGTGCCACTCGTCGCAGAGCATGCGAACCCGTTTGGCGTCTCCAGAGCGCCACCGAAAGATCTTCGAACGATCTTCCGGTATAGGGTGGTGACCACTGAACACAGTCACGGGCCTTGCCTTGGGAGTCACCTTGGTTCTACGACGTGTCTTTGGACTCTCCTTTTGCCGATAGCCTTTTGGCCATCGCTGCCCAGGACCCCGACCACGACCTCTCATGCGGCCTCCATGGGTAAAAGGTGCAAAGTTGCCACCAGCATACTAACAATTAAACTTTTTGTCGAATAAAAGTACTCAATCTTAGCCAGCAAATCACAGCTGGCACGGATTCTTGCGGTCTGTTAGTATCACATATATGAAAAAACTCCTTATTATCGACGCTCACGCCCTTATTCACCGCGCCTATCACGCGCTTCCGCCACTCACAACCAGTAACGGAACACCAGTCGGCGCGGTGTATGGTTTTTTACTGATGACAATCAACGCTTTAAAAGACATGAAGCCAGAAGGCGTTGTTGTCTGTTTTGATTCAAAAGGTCCAACCTTTCGCCACAAACAATTCAAAGACTACAAAGGCACACGCAAAGAAACTGACCCTGATCTTGTTGCGCAATTTCCGCTCGTTGAAGAAGTAGTAAAAGCATTTGGATTTCCGGTTTTTAAAGTCAGTGGATTTGAAGCAGACGATCTCATTGGCACTATTTCCACAACTGTTTCGAAAACAAAAAAAACTGATGCAATTATTTTAACTGGCGACATGGATTTGTTGCAGCTCGTCAACGCGCACACGAAAGTATTGCGTCTTAAAAAAGGCGTAAAAGACATGGAATTATTTGACCGCAAGGCCGTAGAAGCAACTTATGGATTTACTCCTGAACAAGTGATTGAATACAAAGGCTTGCGTGGTGATACATCAGACAACATTCCAGGTGTTAAAGGCATTGGCGAAAAAGGCGCGACTGAATTATTGAAAGAATTTGGAACTGTTGAACATATTTATAAAAATCTCGAAAAAATAACTGGTCGCAATCGCAAAGCATTAGAAGGTCAGCAAGACCAAGCCGAAATGTCGCGCGAGCTCGCCACAATCATGTGTGATGCGCCGATTGAATTTTCTCTCGAAGACGCAAAGATTGGCAAATATAATCAAACAAAAATTCACGCGCTATTTCGAGAGTGGGAATTTCACTCACTGTTGAAACAGTTGCCGACGCTGCCAGGGTTCCAGAAAAAAGAAGGGCTATTTGCTGAACCAGAAACGGATGAAGAAAAAGCAGAAAACGCAAAACCGATTGATGCAACATCGAATTATCGGATGCTCGTGAGTGAAGATGAAATTGGAGCGGCCATGAAAGAGTGTGCGCAAGCTGAGGTGATTGCGGTTGATACAGAAACAACCAGCCTGTCTGCGGTAAGCGCGGATTTAGTTGGCGTTAGTATTTCATGGAAAGAAGGCGATGGTGTCTATATTCCGTGCATGAATGAAAAAGGTGTGGTGACAGTCCCAGTGGCACTCCAAAAAATGCTAGAAGACGCAGCGATCAAAAAATCTGGGCATAACATTAAATATGATATTGAAGTACTGCATCATGCTGGCGTGCGGATTGCCGGCGTGGTATTTGATTCAATGATCGCGTCGTATATTTTAAATAGTAGTAGCCGCGGCCATGGCCTTGATGCACTCGCGTTTGCATTGTTCGATTATGAAATGCAGCCAATTGATGAATTGATTGGAAAAGGTAAAGCGCAAATTTCAATGGCAGATGTGGCACCAGAAAAAGTTGCCTGGTACGCAGCTGAAGATGCAGATTTTTCGCTACGGCTCTACAACCACTTTGCGCCGAAGATCAAAAAAGACGGCTACGAACGATTATTTTACGACATTGAAATGGGAACGCTGTTTGCGCTCGTGCCAATGGAAGAGGCGGGTGTGAAAATTGACGTACCATTTTTGCACGACATGAGCAAAGATCTGCACAAACGCATCGCGATTCTTGATCGTGAAATTCAAGAGATGGCTGGCGCGCAGTTTAATGTTGGCAGCCCAGTGCAGCTAAAAGAAATTTTGTTCGACAAGATGAAAATCTCGACTGACAAAATTAAAAAAACAAAAACTGGCTTTTCCACTGCCGCTTCTGAGCTCGAGAAACTGCGTGGACTGCATCCGATTATTGATAAGATTTCTGAATTTCGTGAACTCAAAAAACTTACATCGACATATATCGACACTTTACCGACACTGATCAATCCAGAAACTGGTCGGATTCACACATCGTATAATCAAACAATTGCGGCAACTGGTCGCTTGAGCTCGACGGATCCGAATCTGCAAAATATTCCAATTCGCACTGAGCTTGGTCGGCAAATTCGAAAAGCGTTTATTGCAGACAAGGGTCATTCGTTAGTGTCGCTCGATTATTCGCAGATTGAATTGCGCGTGGTGGCACATTTGAGCGGCGATCCAGTCATGACTGAAGCCTTTCAAAACGGTGAGGATATTCACACAAAAACTGCAGCGGAATTAAATGATGTGCCAATGGACAAAGTGACATCTGATATGCGGCGCGCATCCAAAGCCATTAACTTTGGCATTCTCTACGGAATGGGTGTTCAAGGAATTATGCGCGATTCAGGGATTTCCCGCGATGAAGCTCGGATGTTTTTGGATAAATATTTTTCTGTGCACTCAGGAATTCATGACTATATTGCGCGCATCAAAGCAGAAACGGAAGAATCGGGCTATGCTGAAACGATGTTTGGTCGCAAACGCTACCTTCCAGACATTCAAGGGAAGAATCCAATGCTGAAAGCGGCAGCGGAACGGGCGGCTGTGAATATGCCAGTCCAAGGAACAGCCGCAGACATCATGAAACTCGCCATGATCAAAGTTGGTACAGCCATTGAAGCTGGAAAAATCGATGCGCGGATGTTGCTCCAGGTGCATGATGAACTTGTTTTTGAAATTGAAGATTCAAAAGTGAAATCAGAAACACCGAAGATTCAAAAAATTATGCAAGAAGTTGTTGAGCTGTCTGTCCCGCTCGATGTGGATGTTGAATACGGAAAAAATTGGGGTGATCAAGAAGAGTTATGATTATCGTGTTATTGGGCCCAGACAGTTTTCGCAAACGCGAGCGTATTCAGGTGCTGCGCGACGCATTTGTAAAAAAATTTAACGCACCAGATTCAGCCGTGAGTGATTTGAGCGGCGATGAAGCATCGATTCAACAAATTCAACTCGCACTCGCGGGTGGCGACCTCTTTTCAACAAAAAAATTTGTGGTGTTACGATCAGTTTTTTCGTTGAAAGACGATGATCAAGCAACGTTGCTTGGATTACTCCAAAAATTATCCGATGATGTGATTTGCGTGCTTGCAGTAGATAGCTTTCCTGCGAAAAAATCTGAACTAAAAACTTTTTTAGAGACCGCGGATAAAACCGAACAGTTTCCAGCCCTCACCGTTTTTGAAGCGACCGATTACGTTCAAAATATCTGCCGTATACACGGCATTCACATTGACCAAGCAGTCGCTCGACTGCTCGCGGAAGGTTTTCATGAAGATAGCTGGCAACTACACCTGCGAACCAAAGCGCTCTGCTTCCAAGTCAAAGGTGACGCAACGCCGACAATCACAAAAGACCACGTCCTTGCCATTCTCCCCGAAGATACGCAAGAAAACTTCTTTGCACTCACCGATGCGATCACTGCACGGAATCCGCAACTCATCGCCGAGCTCGTTCACAAACACCTCTCCGAAGGAGCTGCAATTCAACTTCTCACAACAATTATTTTCAAACATCTGACGTTGCTCCGAATTTTTGTTGGACAACCAACTACTGAACTGAAAGGCATCCATTCATTCGTCCAGCAAAAAGCCAAAGACGGCGCCAAAAAATATGCCGACACTGAAATTGCCACGGCAATGAACGAGCTCATTCAGCTCGATGTTGACAGTAAGTCTGGCAAACTCCCTGATCCCGAATCCAGACTACTCCTCATCCTCACAAATCTGTGTACCAAAAAACCGGCCTGAGCCGGTTTTTTCTATTACGCTTTTTTTGCTTTCGCTGATTTTGCAACTTGCGCTTTTAAACGAGACGCTTTGTTTGGGTGAATGACATTACGCTTTGCTGCTTTGTCGAGCGCTTTTTGCGCTTTCACCACTAACGCTTCAACGTCTTTCGCACCTTCCTTTAAAGCGTGTTCCAAGTTCTTCATCGCTTCTTTGATTGCTTTACGCTTTACGTTATTGAGCGCTGTACGTTTTTTTGTTTGACGGATTGCTTTACGTGAATTGGCTTTATTTGCCATAAGAATAAATAGGTAGAATGATAATAATTGTTTGGGACAATTTGTATATAGAATTTGAGAGCCTCAAAACACTACCAAACAATAATAGAAATTGCAACTACCTTGACCAAGGTGCAATGCATAGTGAAAAACACTTGCGTCTGAGAATAAGCAGTGAGACTGGAATGTGCCGTGCGCTTGGAAGATCACCTCCCTGCTTTTTGAAAGCAACGAGGCGAACCGTCCACAACGCTGCCAGACACGCTACTATTCTCGGGCTTTTCTTTTATTCAAAGTATAAAACCTTGGTGATGTGGTGCAGCATGTTTTCAAAACTCAGCACGCATGCTGTTCTTTGAAAACATGGCCTGCCAGAACACGAAGAATCGTACCTAACAGACGTGACGACGCACTCACTCAGCCAATACCTCCCCTGTCTCGGACAATCTGTTGCCAAGACGGGCCGTGGAAGGCCGTACGAATCGCATGCACCCACTCAGACTCGCCGGGCCGTCGAGCCAACGAAGCATCCCTAGTCGCCCACTCCTGAGCGACGAGCTGAGGCCCCACCTCTGCGGGGCCATGCGATGCTGCGCACGCCTCTGCGATACGAGCCCTAATCCGCAGCTCATCAATACTTGGCGCGGCAAACAAGTCTATTCTTTTTTGACCGTCAGAGTCATGTGACAAAGTGCACCTCCTCTATGTCTATAGAGACTAACAAACTACAAAAATATGTCTAGCCTTTAAAATAATGACGCATCTGGTCGCAACTTCGAGCTTTTATATATCCCTGGCTCAAACGATTCTAGTCGCACAGCTTTTGCTTCCCACTCCGGCGGCAATTTCGCTTTTTGGTCATAGCCCAGCGCGATCACATCTGGCGCGACATCAGTGAGCACCTGCAAGTGCTTCCCCCACTCTTCATATCCAAGCCGTGCTTCATCAACCACTTCAAACTCCGCGACATTCTGCAAACGCACGTCTTCTGGGTTGTGTGGTCGTCGACCTTTTAGTCGCTCAACATTCGCGTCGCGCGCGACAACAACAACCAATCGATCGCCTAATTTCGCCGCTTCACGCAAAAAATATTCATGCCCTTTGTGAAAGACGTCGTAGGTTCCAAATGCGAGCACTGTTTTCATACCAAAATACAATAATTATCCACGCTTCTTTCGATTGCCAGACTTCGCTTGCTTCGCCAGTTTTTTCAAATCACCAAACCGCTGCCGAAAGACTGTTTCAAGTTCATCCAAATTGTCTCGCAAGCGTGCGGCTTCTTCAAACTCTAAATTCTCAGCAGCAAGATGCATTCGCCCGCGCAACTCGTCGAGTACACGCACAAACTCTGGTTCCTCTAACCGATTTGTAATTTCTGGCGAAATTAATGAGTCATCCACTTCCTCAACTTTTTTCATTCCACTCAACCGATCATCTCGAATCGCTTTGACAATCGCAGCCGGCACAATATTGTGCTTTTTATTGTATTCCTCTTGCAGTGTACGTCGTCGATTAATTTCATCCATCGCGCGTTGCATTGAGCCGGTAATCACATCTGCATACAAAATCGCCGTGCCTTCCAAATGCCGCGCCGCCCGCCCCATGGTTTGTGTTAACGCTGTTTCTGAACGCAAAAACCCTTCTTTGTCTGCGTCGAGAATCGCCACCAATGAAACCTCGGGCAAATCCAAACCTTCACGCAATAAGTTAATGCCGATCAAGACGTCATATTTCCCAAGCCGCAAATCGCGCAAAATCTCAAGACGCTCCATATTATCAACATCAGAATGGATATATTGCACTGCAATGCCTTGCTCATTCAAATATTCCGTCAGCTCTTCGGCCATCTTTTTTGTCAGTGTTGTAATCAACGCTCTTTGACCATTTTCAATCCGCTCGCGCACACGCTCAATCACATCTTTCACTTGCGAGCTAACCGGTTTCACAATAATTTTCGGCTCGGTAATTCCGGTTGGACGAATCAACTGCTCGGCAACCACACTTGTTTTCGCTTTTTCATATTTCCCTGGCGTTGCGGAGACATAAATTGTTTGCGGCATCCGCTGTTCAAATTCTGTAAATTGCAGTGGACGGTTATCGTATGCCCCGCTCACCCGAAAACCGTGATCAATCAACGATTCTTTCCGCGATCGATCACCGCCATACATCGCGCCAATTTGCGGAATGGTTTGATGCGACTCATCAATAATCAATAAATAATCATCCGCAAAATAATCCATCAACGTAAACGGTGGTGACCCCGGTTCGCGACCATCAAAATAACGCGAGTAATTTTCAATGCCGTTGACATAGCCAACATTTTCAATCATTTCAAGATCAAACTTTGTGCGTTGCGACAAGCGTTGGGCTTCGACGAGTTTGCCAGCTTTTTCAAAGGCCGCCACTTCGGCTTTCATATCAGCGCGAATATTCTGAACCGCTTTTGCAAAATATTCATCTGCCGCTTGATACAGCGTTGCTGGAAAAATTGTCACTGTTTGAAAATTTCCAAACACCTCGCCAGTTAAGACATCAAATTCTGAAATTGCTTCGAGGTCGTTTCCGAAAAAATCAAACCGCAGCGCGCGATGTTCGCTCGACGTTTGAAAGACTTCTACAATATCACCACGCACCCGAAAACTTCCGCGATGAAAATCAATATCGTTGCGGGAATATTGCATGTCAACAAGCGCAATCAGCAACTGTTCGCGGTTCAATCCACCGACCGACACGTCTTTACTGCCGGCCTTGTAACTTTCCGGCGAACCTAAACCATAAATACACGACACACTCGCGACAATAATTGTGTCGCGCCGCGTTAAAATTGATTGCACGGCCGCGTGCCGCAAACGATCAATCTCTTCATTGATGTCAGTTTCTTTTTCGATGTAGGTATCACTGCGTGCAATATACGCTTCTGGTTGATAATAATCGTAATAACTCACAAAATATTCAACCGCATTTTTCGGGAAAAATTCTCGAAATTCGCCAGCCAGTTGCGCAGCCAGGGTTTTGTTGTGTGAAATAATCAATGTTGGCTTTTGGGTCTGTGCGATCACATTCGCCATAGTGAATGTTTTTCCAGAACCAGTGACGCCCAATAAAATAGCGTCTTTTTCATCTGTTTGCACAGCATTCACCAGTGTTTTAATCGCTGTTGGCTGATCACCAGAGGGTTGAAAATTGCTTGCGAGTTCGAATTTCATAGAACTTTCAGCTTACTGCGAAAATAAAAAAAAGACAAACCTTTCTAGACCTAAGCACTATCTTAGGCGAGCTCTGTTAAAAACTCTTCAAACTCTGCCAGAGAGAGTGTTTGTACATTAGGATCGTGACCAGCTGTCGCAACACGCTCACCAGTGAGTTTGTCAGCATTTTCTGGAAGCGCTGCCCCAATAACAGGAAATGGTTTTTTTGGCGGGTAGTGTAGTGGGCGAAGGGTTGAACGCACCATCGACATGCGCCACTCCTCTTCTTCTCGCTCCCACATTTGTAGCGTTTTCAGGCATTGGTAGTGTTGCATTTGCATGCCATTTCTCGAAAACGACTCACCAAGAACCACGAGATATTGAGATGCGCAGAGTGTTTCGATCAATATATTTTGATAGGTATCATGCCAGTCTGGTCCGTGGTCTTTTGAGAGAAAGTGGAGCGCCCGAGGAAATTGCTGCGGAGATCCATGTTGATAGATGAAATCGACAATTCGACGAGACACCACTTCTATTTCTACTCGATGAACACCCACGCGAGTCTTATTCAACAATCAACTTCGCAAAGCGACGTTTGCCAACTTGCAAGACATCGCCGTTTTTCACAGACACACTAGCTGTAATATCAGTCAGTTTTTCATCATTCAATTTCACACCACCTTGTTCGATCAATCGACGCGCTTCTCCGTTTGATGCAGCGAGACCACTAGCAACAACCAACTCAACAACGTTCAACTCACCTGCCACACGCACTTCTGGGATATCATCTGGACGCTCCTTTTTTTGGAACTGGCTCACAAATGCCTCTTGCGCGAGCTCTGCTGCAGCAGCGTCGTGATACATTTCAACAATTACTCGTGCGAGCTGCATTTTTGCATCGCGTGGATGCAATTCCCCGCTTTCAAGCTTCGCTTTTACAGCCTCAATTTCCGCATCAGACACATCTGTACACAATTTCCAATAACTTGGAATCAACTCATCTGCGAGTGACATCAACTTGCCGTACATCTCATTTGGCGCATCAGAAATTCCAACATAATTATCATAGGACTTACTCATTTTGCGGCCATCGAGCCCGAGCAACAATTCAAAGGTCAAAACAATTTTTTCTTTCCCTGTTGCGGTTTTGAGCAAACTGCGGCCTGCGAGCATGTTAAACAATTGATCTGTTCCACCAACCTCAACATCAACGTCCATTGCAACAGAATCGTAACCTTGCATGATCGGGTAAAAAAATTCATGGACATAAATCGGCTGACCGTTTTTCATCCGATTTTCAAACATATCACGCTCGAGCATTTGCTGCACCGTAAATTGACTCGCAAGCTGAATCACATCTTCAAACGACAATTTTCCAAGCCAATCCGCATTAAATGCCATAATAGCTGGTGTTTTTGCAGATTCAGTAAAATCAATAATTTTCTGGACTTGCTCCCGATAGGTTTCTGCATTTTCCATCACTTGTTCTGTGCTGAGCGCTGTCCGAGCCGCGTCTTTGCCTGTCGGATCACCAATTCGACCAGTAAAATCACCAATTAAAAACACCACTTCATGCCCAAGGTCTTGCAACGCACGAAGAGCACGCAAAATCACCGCATGGCCAATATGCAAATCAGGTCGTGTTGGATCTGCGCCAATATACACCCGCATCTTCTCGCCGACCTCTAATTTTCGCACAAATTCCTCACGCGGAATCGCATCGACAATCCCACGAAAAACCCGCCCTTGCATTTCGGCAGACGCTGGTGTAGCCTGGCCGCTCACCGCTTCAAACTGGGGTGTAAATAAATCGTTTTTCATACAAATAGTAACTGTACTTTTACTGCTGAATATACTAGCATAGGTACATCATTTGTCACAAAATTATGCCAATCCCACATTTAGAATCATCCAAAAAAACTGACGGCGATCACAGTCGAAAAACTCGTGCTGCGCAGCGATCAGGTGCAACTCCAAAAACAGAAAAAAAATCCACAAAGGGTTTTTTCAGCAAATTCAAACGCTCAAAAAAATCGTCTGATGAAAAAACAGACGCTTCAGAAAAGCGAAAACCTGGTCTCAAAGGCACAATTCAGCACTATTGGTCAAAACGCTGGGTGCGCATTATCAGCTATATCCTCGCGACGCTGTTTATTCTTTTTATTGCGCTCATCATTGCCGCATTCTTGTGGGTTTCAAAAGATCTTGCCGATATTGCTGATCTTGAAAATCGTGCAATCACCCAAAGCACAAAAATTTACGCATCAGACGGAACAACTCTCCTCTATGAACTTGGTGACAACAAACGCCAAGACGTCGACATTAAGGATATTAACTCTCACATTATCGACGCAACATTAATGTTAGAAGATCGACGCTTTTATGAACACGGAGGCTTCGATCCAATTGGACTCACTCGCGCTGTATTTTCAAATGCAACTGGCATTGGTGTTGGTGGCGGCGCTTCAACACTCACCCAACAATTTGTGAAAAATGCGGTTCTCACAAATGAACAAACCTACACCCGAAAAGCGAAGGAAGTTATTCTTGCAACTCGGCTCGAACAAAAATACAGCAAAGATGAAATTCTGAACATGTATTTAAATGAAGTGTACTTTGGCCCAAACTATCAAGGGGTTGAAGCAGCATCACAATCCTATTTTAATAAATCTGCCAAAGACGTAACACTGTCTGAAGCGGCAATCCTTGCGTCACTGCCAAAAAATCCCGTTCGCTACCCGCGCGATCCAGAACGTCTCAAAACTCGCCGCGACTATGCGCTCGACGAAATGGCATCAGCAAAAAAAATCACTGAAGAAGAGCGCGATGCTGCAAAAGCTGAAGAAGTAAAAGTTCTCAACACAACTGTGACAGAAATCAAAGCACCACACTTTGTCTTCTATGTCATTGAAAAGCTTGATGAAGAGTATGGTCAGGTGAATGTTCGAAAAAACGGCTACAAAGTCATCACAACACTCGATTGGGATAAACAAGAAAAGGCGGAAAAAGCGATAGCTGATGGAATTGGAAAAGTACAGCAATTCGGTGGAAGTAACGCGTCATTAGTATCGATTGAAGCGAAGACTGGAAAAGTCCTCGCCATGGTCGGTTCAAAAGATTATTACGATAAAGACAATGATGGTGAGGTGAATGTTGCGACATCACTCCGTCAACCAGGCTCCTCAATCAAACCACTCGTCTACATGACTGGTTTTGAAAAAGGCCTGACACCTGACACAAAAGTCTGGAATGTTGAAACCGATTTCCCAACAGAAAGCGGAAATTATCGTCCGCGCAATTACAGCAACAATGAAACTGGATTAATTGCGTTGCGTAATGCGCTGCCACAGTCACTAAACATTCCGGCTGTGAAAGTATTATATCTAGCTGGTATCGATAAAGTGCTCGATAACGCAGCCAAGGTTGGGTACACATCGTTGACGGACCGCAAGCGCTATGGTCTCGCGCTCACACTCGGCGGTGGTGAAGTCTCGTTACTTGAACACACTTCAGCCTTTGCAGCTTTTGCTCGTGAAGGAGAGCGTCATAAAATTGCCGTGATTAATACAGTCGAAGATCAAAGCGGGAAAATTGTCGACGAATGGAAAGATGAATCTGAACAAGCCTTGAACAAAGATGCGGTGAAAATATTGAACAGTGTGTTGTCAGATCAAGGATTGCGCCTTGGTGCTTTTGCAAAATTTGGTATTTCTGGAAAAACCACAGCTGGAAAAACCGGAACAACAAATGACTTTCGCGATGCATGGGCAATGGGCTACACCCCATCAATCGCAACTGGTGTCTGGACTGGAAATAACGACAACAGCGAAATGAAGTCTGGTGCTGACGGGTCTGTTATTGCATTGCCAATTTGGAATTCATACATGACAGCGGTTTTAAAAGACATGCCGAACGAACCATTTGCAAAAGCCTCTTGGAAAAATATCAACGATGCAGTGAGTGGCAACATCGAAAAAGAAGAAGAAAAATCATTTGATAAAGTTACAAAAGAGTTGATTCCAGATACATGTCTCGCAAATTATCCAAAAGAATTTATTGAAAAAAAGAAAGTCAAAGAAGCACATTCGATTTTGTATTACCTCAATAAAGACGACTTTAAAGCGAGTCCTCGAAAAAACCCAGCCGATGATCCAATGTTTAATAACTGGGAAAAGGCGGTCCAAGAATATGTGAAGAAAAATAAACCGGACGAATATATTGTTACGGATGACAAAGACAAAAAAGAAGTCGACTGCTCAATTCGAAGTAAAGAAGCCCAACCGGCGGTGACAATTTCATCTGTGACTGAGGGAGAAAGCTATCTCGCATCAGACATCACACTCGCAGCGTCAGTGAATCCAGGAAAAGGTCGTACGATTAAAACTGTCGAATTCTTTGTCGATAAAAAATCTGTCCAAACTATTTCACCAAATGCAGCTGGTACAAAAACAATCACGTCATCATATAAAGGAAAATCACTCGACGTTGGTTCGCACACTATTAAAGTTGTTGTGACAGACGATAAAGAAAATACTGCTGAGACGAGTGTAAAAATAAAAGTTGTTGAGAAAAAGGTGACTCCGACACCAAGCACGAACAGTAATACAAATTCCAACTCGAATTCAAATTCGAATAGTAATACAAACACGAACACAACAACTGAAGAGGTTCCTCTGACAAATGAAACTGTAACGGAATAACTCTATTCCCACTCCGCTTTCTCGCGCGGAATAATACACGAAATCCGAATCACTTCTGGGTGACCAATTTTTTCATTCAAAGCAGAAATAAACGCTTCACTCGACAACATCATCTCCTCAGAAACAGCGGGATGAATCACTTCAATCATTAACGTCCGGTCTTTTATCGACACTGGTCGTGCGTGTTCGAGCGCACCTTCACCAAATCGCTCCAATACCAACTGGCGCGCATATTCAATGTATTGTGCCGCTTTTACTTGTGCACTCACTCCACCTTTTGAACCAATGTGCCGCTCAATATTAAACTTTTCAAATTTCATCTCAGTGTTCAGCAACTATTACTGCTTAATCGGCATGATCACCATAAAATACTGCACAGCTTCACTTACTGGCTTAAGCACCGCTGGCGCAGTCGCGTCAATAAAGTCCAATTGGATTGTATCACTACCAATATGTGCGAGCCCATCCAAAATATATCGATAATTAAACACAATCGTCAGCTCATCACCGGTAATCTGAGCTGTCATTTTCGAGACATTCTCACCGACTTGTGTATTCACTGACGTTACAGTCACACTTCCTTCTTTTGGTGACACATGAAAACTGACATCATGAATTCCAGTTTTACTAAATAGACTCGCTGACTTAATCGCTTGCACACATTGTGCAGTTTCCAAAATCACTGACGTTTTCTGATGCGTCGGCACAATCTGCTGATAATCTGGAAATGACACTTCAATTAACCGGCTGGTGTATTCCACATCTCCACAAACAAACAACACTTGCGAATCACTAAATACACACTTCACATCTGGATGCTCGGATTCAGAAATAATCCGATTCAATTCAGCGAGTGCCCCAGATGGAATCACACACTGACGTTTACCTTCAACCTCTTTCTCGAGCGCTACAGTGGCCTCTGCGAGCCGATGACTATCTGTTGCTGCCATCACTAACGATTTTCCAGAAAACACCCACTGGACACCTGTAAGCTCAGGTCGTGATTGGTCATGACCAGCTGCGACAATCACACGTGGTAGCGTCTGTTTCAACTCTTCAACATTCAAATTGCATTCAAATTGAGATTCAACCGTTGGAATCAATGGAAACTCACCAGAATTCACACCCCGGATTTTCGTATTCTGACTTCCTGAGCTAATTGTCATTGATGCGTCGTCACATTCAATATCAACCCGATCACTCGAAAGTAGTGAAACATAACTACTCACCACATGTGCTGGGACAGTAAAGCTTCCTTCCTGCTCCACTTTTCCGCGAATGACCACCTGGATACCAACCTCAAGATTTGTTGCTTTCAAGACAATCTGTTCTCCTGAAGTTGTAATGAGAATATTTTGCAAGATAGGAAGTTGTGCATTCTTTGTTGCGATGTGTGAAACTAAAGATAAACCTTTTGCGAAGTTTGTTTTAGTACAGGAAAATTTCATCATATAAAATTAATAAATAGATTGAGTTAACAATACCCATTATAAAGCCTGTGGACATCTGGATATCTCTTTTTACCCTACTGGTTATTAACCAAAATGCAAACCGACCTGTGTACAGTCGCCGTATAACAATGTGAATAGAGATGGATAATTTACACAATCTGTGGACAATGTTTTTACGGTGTGCATCTTATGCACAGAAGTCAGTGTCTATCCACAGGTTTATCCAATACGTTATCAGCAATTACACGTGTGTTACACAGAGTATGTCCACAAGATGTTCACAGTATGAGGGTAAAAGTTGTAAGGAGCGTAGGCTGCTGAAGGTTTTATGAGTTGTAGAGCCGCTGTTTAATCATCGACACATCGTTTTCCATTTTTTCGTCGATGTCGAGGAGTTGGGCGATTTTTTGATGTGCATGCATTGCGGTGGTGTGATCACGGCCACCAAGTTCGTCGCCAATATTTGGATAACTTGCGTGAACCTCTTCACGCATTAAGTACATAGCGATTTGGCGCGGGACAACCAACTCTTTTTTACGACTATTACCTTTGATGTTTTCTAATGAGATGTCGAAATAATTCGCGACAGTGTCAATGACCTTTTTTGTGGTAATCGCATGTTTTTTTGGTGCCGGAGAAAATGATTGCAAAATCCCTTGAACTGATTCAATTGTTGGGGTTTTTTTGTTCAGTTCATGGTACGCAATCACGCGGTTGAGAGCACCTTCAAGTTCTCGAATATTATTTTGGACATTACTCGCGATAAACTGCATGATTTCTGAGCGGATGTGATAGCCTTTTTCGCGACATTTCTGAGTGATAATCGCAATACGAGTCTCAAGGTCTGGTAGTGAGACATCAACAACCATACCACCTTCAAAGCGTGATATTAAACGGTTTTCGAGGCTCGGAATCGCTCGTGGTGGGCGGTCTGAGGTCAGAATCACCTGCTTGTTGCCTTGTTGCAGGTGGTTAAAGGTGTGAAAGAATGCTTCTTGTGTCCCCTCTTTACCAGCGAGGAATTGAATATCATCAACCAAAAAGACATCAATACTGCGATATTTATTTTTGAATTCGTCAGCGCGACCTTCACCAACACTTTTGATGTATTCGTTTGTGAAGGTTTCACAAGTGACATAGAGAATTTTTTTGTTTGGATCTTTGGCGAGAATGGAATGGCCAACCGCTTGCATTAAATGAGTTTTTCCGAGGCCCACACCGCCGTAAATGAATAGCGGGTTATATGTTGTTCCCGGTTGATCAGAAATTGCAATGCAGGCCGCGTGCGCGAGTTCATTTTTTTTACCGACGACGAAATTTTTAAAGGTGTAGCGTGGATTGAGGCCAAATAATGAACCAACATCGGCGGACTGTAAGGTTTGTTGCCCAGTTTTTTTGACACTATCAACAGTCTTTTTTTCCGTTGGCTGCTCAGTGGTTGGGGCGTGATCTTTTTCACCCTCAGCAGCTTCGTTATCAGCTCCTTCAAGTTTTTTTGTCCGGACTTGATAATGGACTGTTCGAATATCTTCTTCTGAGATGCGACGCATCGCTTTGAGGATTGCCGAGTGGTATTGTTTTTCCATCCAGGATTTCGTGAAGGCGCTCGGGACACCAACAACAACCTCTCCATTGTCCATTGAATAAATAAAAGTGTTTACAAACCAGGTAATAAAATTTGGTTTGGAAATTTCGAGCTCGAGCTCGCCGAGGACGCCGTTCCAGAGTTCATCAGTGGTCATAATAGTATAGAGGGATGATATGGAAATAATTTTGTTGTGCACGACCTACTATACCATGTGGAAAACAATTGCTAAACACCTATAGGCAAGCAAACTTTTCCACCCCTGTGCACAGGGTGTGGATAGAGTGTGTATGAGACTGCTTTGGAACTCACCGATTGACACAAGCTGCTCACTGTTGTATAGTTCGGCAGTTACACATTTGATTTATGCCGAAACGAACCTACCAACCAAACAGCCGTCGTCGCCAGAAAAAGCATGGTTTTCGTGCACGCGCTCGTAAAGCGTTGCACATCATCAAAGCTCGTCGTGCTAAAGGCCGCAAAAAATTGACTGCATAATTGAAGTTTTATGCTGCCTCGGGCGCATCGCGGATTGAAGCGGTCAGACTTTAACCGAATGTATAAAAGCGGAAAAACCCTAAAAACCGCTTTTTTTCGTATTAAAACTGCTCCAATGGAGGTTGCTGAAGTTGAAAAAGGCCTGAAAAATCGCTTTGGAGTGGTAATTTCTGGCAAAACCCTCAAAGGTGCTGTGAGGCGCAACCGACTCCGCCGCCAGATATTTGCTATTTTTAGGGAAATTGAGCCGCTATTGCTTCGGCCAGCGTTTATTGTTGTAATCCCTGAATCTCAGGCAAAAGATGCTAATTTTAGTGAATTAAAAGCTGATTTAATCACCGGCTTGATAAAAATCGGTTTTTTGGATCCAACGATACAAACATGAAGCTCATACACCTCCCTAAAAAAACAGGGATTGCGCTGATCCGCGTCTATCAGAAGACGCTTTCACCAGATCATGGTATGATGGCCGGACTAACTCCAGCTGGATGCCGCTATTATCCAACCTGTTCTGAGTATACTGCTCAAGCGATTGATCGTTTTGGGCTTATTGGCGGCTCAGTGCTCGGGAGTTGGCGGATCATTCGTTGTAATCCGTTCACAAGCGGTGGGATCGATGATGTTCCAGAGACATTTACATTCAAAAAACATTCACATTAATTATGGGAAATCTGTACACACAATTTTTATACGACCCACTCTTCAATACATTGATTTGGCTGTACGATGTCATGCCGTGGCAGGATTTGGGTATCGCGATTATTTTGCTCACACTGCTTATTAAATTGTTATTGTTCTATCCATCATTACAAGCTATTCGTCAGCAAAAAGGGATGCAAGAGTTGCAGCCGAAGCTTGAAGAGTTGAAGAAAAAATATAAAGACGACAAAGAAGAGCTTGGGAAGCAGATGATGGGGCTCTACAAAACCCATAAAGTCAATCCATTGTCCAGTTGCTTGCCTCTGTTGATTCAGTTGCCGGTGTTGATTGCGCTGTTTAATGTCTTTAATAACGGTTTGCACATTGATGCAGCAACTGGCTATTTAGCACAAGACGTATTGACGCATTTGTATGAGCCAATGAAGACAGCATATCAGACTGTTGTTATTAACACGCAGTTTTTAGGTTTTGTTGATTTGACGGCGACACATAATATTCCACTCGCAGTTGCGGCTGGTGCGGCACAATTTGCGCAAGCCAAGATGATGCAAAATAAGCGGCCAAAAGTTCAGAGCGAAGGCGCGAAAGATGAGGATATGGCTGCGATTTTGAATAAACAAATGCTCTATGTGCTGCCGGTGATGACGATTGTGTTTGGGTATCAATTCCCTGCTGGTGTAACGTTGTATTGGTTTGCTTCAACGATGTTTACTTGGATTCAACAATTAATTTTCTTGCGAGAACACAAACGTATGGATGCTGCGAAAGAAAACGCAGTTGAGATTATCGATGTGAAATAAGCGAGTAGTCGTATTGATCGGCGTCAGTGTTTGGGCTAGAGGCAAATACTAGTAACAGCGAACCAGCTTGACTGCTTGTGACTGCATGCGCGATTGGTGTATTCACAAACAACATTGAGTTTTCACTCGATTTGAGCTCAATTGTTTCCCGGACTTTAGTTTCTATATCTTCGAGTGTGACAACAAAATCGCCGACAGTCGGAATGAATAATTCTTTTTTGTGATGATGGTAGTGATTTCCTGCGGTGTTGCCTGCTTCGTAAAAGCGCACGCTATACGAATAACGGAGTTCAAAATCTTCGACCAATGGAAAGCGCGAATCATAATTCACCAGGATTTCTCGGCCTGGTTTTTTTGGATTACGGCGTGGTTCAAAAAAGAATTGAGTCGCCAGTTTGTGCTGTATGGTTTTGATTGGTTTTGAAAACGGATCCATGGGATCTTCTATGGTAGTGGTGTTCATAGTATAAAATTATGAAAAGAGTGTGATGATTTTCTCAAACGACAGTTCGGTGAAATCCCGGACTGTTTTTTTTGCGCCAACCAGTTCGTCTGGTCGCGCGCTGGTGAGGATTCCGATGGTTGGAATTTCAGCTCTCACAGCTGAGTGTAGTCCGTGTGGTGAGTCTTCAAAAGCAACGGCGTGTTCTGCGTTTACGTTAAAATATTCAAGGGCTTTGAGGTATGGTTCTGGATCTGGCTTAATGCGCTCAACGTCTTCGATGGCAATAATAGTTTCAAAATAATGGTCGATGCCCGCGGCGCTTAGGTCGCGTTCAATAATAGCGCGCTTTCCAGAGCTCACAATACAGATTTGCACGTTGTGTTTTTTGAGGTCAGCAAGCAGCGCTTCAACTCCAGATGTTAACAATGCTTTCGCGTCTTCACATTTTTTTGCAGTCAGCACTCGCGCAGCCCGTTCCAGTTTCCACGCGAAGTCTTCTGAATACAAATCACGCAACTTCAACATCAGTGTAATACGGTCAATATACGGCGTGCCAGAATGAGCGGCAGATTCCTCTGGTGAAATGGTGATGCCGCATTCTTTTTGAAGCACTGTCTCAATAGAGGTGCGGTGAATCTGCTCCGTCGAAAAGAGCGTTCCGTCAAAATCAAAACACGCGAGCCTGAGCATGAAATTGTACTACTAGTTAATACGCGCTTTTGACAGTAACGTCGCCTTCGACTTGGCACTGACATGCGAGCCGTTGCCCTTCTTCAGCGCCCATTGCGTCGAGTGTTTCTTGTTCATTTTCTTCAATCGCTGAAACTGCGCCGTCGACTGTTGATAAACAGGTTCCGCAAATTCCTTGCTCGCAACCAAATGGAATCATTGCGCCAGCATCTTCTGAGACGTCCTTTAGATTGCTGCCTGCCTCGACATCAACGCTGATATTGTCGTCTTCAAATGTAACTTTTGCCATAGATGAAATAGTGATGTGTCTTTGTGGGTGCAGAGGGATTCGAACCCCCGGCCAATTGGTTAAGAGCCAACTGCTCTACCAGCTGAGCTATGCACCCGTGGTGCGCCTGCCAGGAATTGAACCCAGAACCTCTTGGTCCGAAGCCAAGCGCTCTATCCAATTGAGCTACAGACGCATATTTATACGCCCAAAGAGCATAACGAAAAAGCATCGTCACGTCAATCTGTGCGATGCTCTTATAGGTATTTTTCTTCTTTGCCTATACAGCCGAGTCTTCCGGCATGCTCGTGTGCTTAATTGCTTCTTTGAGGTTTTTTCCGGCTTTGAATTTTGGAACAGTAACAGCTGGGATTTGCATTGGTTCAGATGGATTCTGTGGATTCACACCGTTGCGTGCATGACGAAATTTCGCCATAAATGTTCCGAAGCCCGCAATAGTTACTTCGTCCCCTTTTTGTAATGTTTCTGTCACAATGTTTGTGAATGCGTCGATATATTCTTCAGCGGTTTTTTTTGGAAGTCCCGTGCGATCGCTCAGAGCCTCCGCGAGTGATGCTTTGTTCATAGGTCTTAAATGGATTGTTTATTACTTGAAGTATACAGGTTTTTTTCCTACTTTGCCTAGGCTTTTGATCAATTTTATACACATTGCTCGCGTGAATTGGCTATAGTTAGCTACGGCTTGTGAGTTGAATGCGTTCTATAGAGGATGCTTTTTCAGTCTCTCTTTCAATAGTAATGAGGAGGCCTTGTACGATTGTTTCAGTGGCGTTATCGGGTGGCTCCAGGCTCACGTCTTGTTTGTAGGCAACTTTTTTTATCGCGATGTCACGGCGCATGCCAATTGATGAATCGAGCGCGCCTGTAAAACCAAGGTCTGTAATAAAGGCTGTTCCTTCCCCGAGGATCTGTTCATCAGCCGTTTGTACATGCGTATGCGTTCCGACAACGGCGAGAGCACGACCGTCAGTATAATATCCAAACACTCTTTTTTCTCCGGTGGCTTCGGCATGTAGATCAAAAATTGTGTGGACATTTTCGTCTGCATAAGTGGCGATGAGCGCGTCAGCAGTTTCAAAAGGTGAGGCGACGGTGTCTTTCATGAAGACTTGGCCGAGCAGACAAGAGATGACAATATCTTTCGTGAACCCGTGAACGCGGATGCGAGTGTGGGTAGGTCCGGCGAGTGCCTTGTCCGCATTTGCAGGCCTGAGAACAGTCGGGTGTTTTTTTGAAGCGAGGAGTTGGACACCAGCCGCGTTTTTCCAGGTATGATTTCCGCCGGTGAAAACGTCAACGCCAGTTTGTTGAAGTTCCGCGATTGTGTCAGGCGTGATACCAAAGCCATGCGCAAGATTTTCTGATTGGGCAATTACGAGGTCGATTCCTCGATTGTGTTTCAATTTCTGTAATTCATTTTTCAAAGCAATCCGACCTGGTCGTCCAACAATATCACCAATCAGAAGAATGTGGAGCGGTTCGTTTGCGTTAGCGTCGAGCGTACCTTTTCGTTCTGCGGTCGGCTCAATGACAACTGCGTCTGTTGTTGGTATCACCGTAAATACAGGAACAGGAACCTCAAGAGGCGCCTGTTCGTTGTTGCTTGAGTTGTCTGCGGCTTTATCGAGCATATTCGACAATGCGCGTCTCACGAATCATGGTGATTTTAATTTCACCTGGGTATTTCAACGTTTCTTCAATCCGTTTTGCCATATCTTTGGCAAGTTGGTGGGCTTCAAAATCTGAGACAACACCCGGGTCAATAAAGACACGAACCTCACGCCCTGCTTGAATCGCATAGACTTTTTGGACGCCCTGGAAGGTCATGACGGTGTTTTCGAGCTCTTCTAAGCGTTGTACATATTGCTCGAGTGAGTCTTTGCGTGCACCAGGACGCCCTGCCGAAATCGCATCAGCTACTTTAACGATAATCCCTTCAATTGACGGCGGTAGATCGTCATGATGACAAAATGCTGCGTCAGACAGCTCTTGAGAAAAGCCAAACTTTCGGCCAATGTCACGACCGATTTCAGGGTGCGTTCCTTGAATATCATGGTCCAGCGCTTTGCCAATATCGTGGAACAAGCCAGCTTTCCGTGCCATTGCGACGTCAGCACCGAGCTCTTCAGCAATGAGCGCGGCAACTGTTCCGACTTCAATCGAATGCCGCAAGACGTTTTGTCCGTAACTGGTTCGGTAACGCAGGCGGCCGAGAATCTGTGTGAGTTTTGGATCAATACCAGTGATGCCCATTTCATAGAGCGCTTCTTCACCCGCTTGTTTGATTTCACCTTGCAATTGTTTCTTCGAGAGCTCGACCACTTCTTCAATGCGGCCTGGGTGAATCCGACCATCTTCCATCAAGCGTTCAATCGTGCGTTTCGCAAGATGACGTCGAATTGGTGAGAAGCTGGAGAGTAAAATGGCTTGTGGCGTATCGTCAACAATCACTTCAACGCCAGTGATTTCTTCAATTTTTTTAATGTTACGACCTTCTTTCCCGATAATACGACCTTTCATTTCATCAGATGGGAGATGGAGTACGGTTGATGTTGTTTCAGCGGAATGTGACATGCCGCAGCGGTGAATCGCTTGGGTTAAAATGTCACGAGCTTTTGCGTCATAGACATCAGCAGTGGTTTCTTGCAGTTTGCGGACACGGCTCATCAAAGCATCGTTTTCATCTTGTTCAACCTTTTTCATCAAGACCTCAGTCGCCTGTTCGCGTGAGAGTGAGGCAACAGTTTCCAGTTTATCGAGTTGTTGTTGTTTAATCTGCTTGAGCTCTTCTTTGTCTTTTTCGAGTTGTTCGTTTTTTTCCTGAATCAAGTCTTGTTTTTTTTCAATGTCGAGCAGTTTTTGATCAAACATGCTTTCGCGTTTTTCAATGCGTTGTTGCATCTGTTGCATTTCATCGCGGCGTTTTTCTTCTTCCTTCTTGGCGTCCTCGATGATTTTCAAGGCTTGTTCTTTGGCTTTGAGAACGAGTTCTTGCTGTTCAGACTTCGCGTCTTTTAATAATTGTTCTGCCTTCCCTTCGGCTGAGTTTTTTGCACTGGCGGCTTTGAGTTGTCGCAATAGCCAGCCCAGGCCAAGCCCGAGAATGGCAGCGACAAAAATAAAAATCATGTCCATAAATGTTTCAGTTGCCTCGCGATTGTATTACTCAAAAAACCCAATGAATTGGGTTATGCGCGATGAGAATTGTGGAGCAATGAATGCTGCATAAAATAGATCAAACGCGTAGTGAGCAGGAACAGACGGTCAGCAAAATTTCAAAAGAATTAGTGTACTTTCAGACTACTCTTTGCTGTGGGTTTCGTCAAACTGATTTTTTACGCGATGATTTTATCGATCAAGCCGTATTTCTTGGCTTCTTCGGCAGTCATGAAGTTGTCGCGATCCGTATCGTTTTCAATTGTTTTGAGCTTTTGTCCAGTATGTTTCACTAAAATTGTGTTCAAACGATCTTTCACACGCAAAATATGTTCCGCGGCGATTTTGATATCAGCTGCTTGTCCTTCAGCGCCGCCCATCACTTGATGAATCATCACTTCCGCATTTGGCAGTGCAAACCGCTTGCCTTTCGTGCCTGCTGCCAATAACACCGCGCCCATAGAAGCTGCCATTCCAACGCAAATGGTACTGACATCTGGTTTGATGTATTGCATTGTGTCATAAATCGCCAAACCCGCTGAGACCGAACCGCCCGGAGAATTTAAATAGATTTTAATATCTTTGTCCGCATCTTGTGATTCCAAAAAGAGTAATTGTGCAATGACCGCGTTCGCGACGCCATCATTAATTCCAGTGCCAAGAAAAATAATTCGTTCTTTTAATAAACGAGAGTAAATGTCATAGGCGCGTTCGCCATAGGGTGATTTTTCAATCACAGTCGGCACCATGTAATCGTTGGAAATTTCAGTATTCATAGAATAGAAAGATAATAGAGCGACAGTACCACATTATTTTTGAATAATCCAGCCGCCTGGTGTTTCAACTAATTTTCCTTGAACTGCAAAGCCCGCGGCTTTTTTGTGTCCGCCGCCACCAAAGGCTTGTGCCAATTTACTCACATCGACTTGCGGATGAGTTGTGCGGAAGCTGCCCTTCACTGTCGTTTCATCTCGTTGCGTCAACACCAAAATCACGCGCGCATCTGTTTCTTGATCGAGTGAATTCAAAAAATTACTAATGCCTTCTGAGCCATCTGTGCCCGCTGCTGCTAAATCTTCTTGTGTTAAAACGGTGTAGACCAAGCCGTAGGGTGTTTGTTGCAAACGCTCGAGCGCTTTCCCCCACATTTTCAATGTTGCAAGCGACCGATTATTCATCGTGCGTTTTGAAAGGTCTGGCAAATTCACGCCGCGTTTTAATAAATCCGAAGCGGCATCAACGGATGAGCCCGTCGTTGCGAGGTTCATGAAATGTCCCGTGTCAGTGATGAGTCCGGTCAATAAACACTCGGATGATTTTTTGCTCAGC
>JBIIKE010000106.1:0-2627 GCA_044233365.1 Bdellovibrionales bacterium
GAAATGTTGATTTTATTGTTTACGGATCCGGAAGGGTTGAAAATTACAAAACTGCTGATGGTTGCAACCGGTGAACATCGTCGTCCATATATGAGCAGTGTCTTGTGGGACATGCGGCGCGATAAAGGAATTGAAAGTGTGTAGTATATAAAAACGCTTCAGAAGAAGCGTTTTTTGATGTGTGCTTGTTGGTAATTATTTTTTGTAATTACTCGAACTTTCAATCATTTTCAGTGAATGCGGATGTGATTCCGCAAAGCCGGCTGATGTAATTTGAATAAAGTCCGGTTTGGTTGCGAGCGCTTTCAAGTTTTTTGCGCCGTTGTAACCCATTCCAGCTCGAAGCCCACCAGCGAGTTGAAAGACAACATCGCCAACTGCGCCTTTGTAATCTGTATATCCAACAATCCCTTCTGCAACCAGTTTCTTTTTGTCTGTTGTGTCTTTTTGGCCATAGCGATCTTTTGAGCCAAGCGCCATTGCGTCAGCTGAACCCATGCCGCGATACATTTTGAGTTTTTTGCCGTCTTTTGTCACAACTTTTCCAGGCGCTTCGTCTGTTCCAGCAAATAATCCACCCGCCATCACAACTGTTGCTCCAGCAGCGAGAGCTTTCACAATGTCACCACTATATTTAATTCCGCCGTCCGCGATAATTGGTGTTTTGGTTTTTTTTGCAGCGCTTACCGCGTCCATGACAGCAGTCAGTTGGGGAGCGCCAACACCCGCGATCACCCGAGTGGTGCAAATGCTGCCAGGACCAACACCGACTTTGACAACGTCAGCGCCAGCGGCGATTAGGGCTTTTGTGCCAGATCCAGATGCAACGTTTCCACCAACGACTACCACCTTTTTCCCAAAGGCTTTTTTAATCCGCTTTACTTGGTTCAAAACTGATTGCGCATGGCCGTGCGCTGAGTCAACCACAATCATTCGAGCGCCAGCTTCAACCAATAATTTCGCACGTTCAAATTCTTCGTCGCCACCACCAACACTGGCTGCGGAAGTGAGCCCATCTGCAACCAATTGTTTCACCATTCCCGCCTGTGTTTCTGCTGCCATGTTTTTATGAATGACGCCAAGTCCACCGAGCTCGCCCATGGCTTTTGCCATTTCATATTCTGTCACCGTGTCCATTGGCGCACTCAAAAATGGCAGTTCAAGTTTGATGCCAGCGAGGTTTACACGCAAATCAGTGTTGCGTGGGGAGACCTCGGAATAGCGAGGGATTAACAGAACGTCGTCGTATGTAAGACCGAGGCGGATAGTGTTTGGCATAATTGGCAGAGATAAAAGAAATATGATTGAATACCTGTATTCTAGAAGATTTCGCCAAAAACTACAATTATTTGAGTATTTCAACTATGACTGAAGCTCAGCCACGTCCAAAAAAATCTCCAGAGCACTATCGCCGTCAGTTATCACGAATTATTTTAGATTTAGTTGATCGGCATGGAAAGCATGTGCGCGAAGGGAAGGTGCAGCGTGAGAATTCCCCGTTTTCATTATTATTTCGTTTGACAGCTGGTAATGCTGCGGCGATTGAAGAGCTTTTTAGTCAGGAGCCATTATTTTTTGAGCAACACCCTGAGGTTCCTCCTGTTATTTTATTAGATGAAGCTGTGAAGTCGTATTTTCCGCCAGAATTTTTTTCAGATCCAACCAGCTTTCTCGAGAGTCAGCTAAACATTGCGCGAGGAGTCGGAAGTATTCCAGTTGCCGAAACACATCAGGCTTTGTTGGGTATACAATATGATGCGACAAAGGTGAAAGCTTTTGAGCTGAATAGGCCAGAAGGTGGTGTGCTGCCAATAGTATCAAAGCGCATTGATCGCAAGGCTTTGAGTTCGGTGAATCGGCAACGTGAAGCCTATGAAGCCGGGATTTCAACGCCGAAAGTTTATGGCGAAGTCATTCATGGTGAAAATCAATACGCATTATTTGAACAAGTCAACGGAGTAACAGTGCTTGATGCAATTGCGCGGAGATTTACAGATCCGCAACGATACTATCGTTTGTCTGATGCTCCTTTATCTATTAACCCCCAAGATTTGGATTATTTTTTCATTTCATCAGGAGCGCAAGATAATCAGTTTCAAGATTCTTGTAAACAATTGATCAAAAAACATCGAGAAGCGATTGCGTATAATTTTTTCTGCTCAAAGCTTGGTATTTATATCATGGACGTTGTGGAGGCACAGCGCGATCATTTGCGACATGCTGAAGTATTGGGTGGTGCAGAGGTTGTAAATTCATATATTTTACGAGCCGCAAATATGATCGGTGTCTCTTCAGTTGAAGATTTTTTTGCGCGCTACAGAGCTATTCCAGAAACAGTGTCAGCCAGTTGGCGTGACCAATGGGAAAAAGATGAAGCAGTGATTCAACAAGATGCAATGATCGGCATTGATCAATATTCAAGAGAGTGGCAACAGATGATTGATGTTCATTTTTTTGGTTTTCCATTATCTAAAAAGATAGACGAATTAAAACAATTAACAATAGAAAAAAATATCCCACACAAAGATTTTGCAGATCGGAATATTATGATTGAATGGGATTTTGACGAAAATAGACCATTAGTTCGAGAAGGCGCAACTGAGCCTCGTGTCTTACTTATTGACTGG
>JBIIKE010000107.1:0-2609 GCA_044233365.1 Bdellovibrionales bacterium
ACTGGTATTTCCACAATCGATGGCTTGAACTCATTGACTCGTGGTCAAAAGCTGCCTATTTTCTCAGGTTCTGGTTTACCGCATAACGAAATTGCTGCGCAAATCGCGCGCCAAGCTCGTGTGGTAAAAGTGGAAAATGGTGAAAAAGTGATCGAAGATGATTCAAAATTCGCCGTTGTCTTTGCAGCAATGGGTGTAACATTTGAAGAAGCAGAATTCTTTAAAAATGAATTCTCTCGCACCGGTGCGATGGAACGCGCAACATTGCTCATCAACGTTGCAAACGATCCAGTAGTGGAACGTATTACACTTCCTCGCATGGCGTTAACACTTGGTGAATACTTAGCGTTTGAAAAGAACATGCATGTGCTCGTGATCTTAACTGACATGACCAACTATGCTGATGCGCTGCGTGAAGTATCCGCGTCTCGTAAAGAAGTTCCTGGACGCCGCGGCTATCCTGGATATCTCTACACTGATCTCGCGATGTTGTATGAACGAGCTGGGCGCGTTATTGGGTCTGAAGGGTCTTTGACTCAAATCCCAATTATCACCATGCCTGATGATGATAAAACGCATCCAATTCCTGATTTGACTGGATACATTACTGAAGGTCAGATCATGATTGATCGTCCATTGCATAAGAGTGGTATTTATCCATCAGTGAACATCTTGCCTTCATTGTCTCGTATTCCAGTTGATAAAGAAAAGATCCGTGAAGACTATTCTGGTGTGAAAGATCAGCTCTTTAGCTCATATGCGAAGGGGAAAGAAATTAAAGAACTTGCGCTCATTTTGGGTGAAAGTGCGTTGTCTCCAACTGACCGTGCGTACATGAAATTCTCTGATGAGTTTGAAAAACGCTATGTCACACAAGGCAAAAATGAAAACCGTAGTATTCTCGATACATTAAATATCGCTTGGGAATTACTCGCGATCTTGCCAAAAGCGGAACTCAAAAAAGTGAAGGTAGAGCATATTGAAAAATACGGTAAAGGTATCCAATAATCTCTATGGCAAGCGCACAAATCAAACCAACGCGACAAGAGCTCTTGAAACTCAAGAATAAGCTCAAGATCGCTGAAAAAGGGCACAAGCTCTTAAAAGACAAGCGAGACGGTTTGATTCGCGCCTTTTTGAAGATCGTAAAAGAATCTTTGGAATTGCGTAAACTCGTTGATGAACGCATTATTGAAGCGCAGCAGTTGTTTTCTCTGGCAGAGGCTCGCACATCTGCGGCTCTGCTTTCAGCAATTGCGAAAAATTCGAAAGCGACTGTGTCTTTGAAAACCGAAAAGTCCAATATCATGGGCGTTCGCATTTCAAAAATGACAGCCAGCGTTCAAGGCGATCCATTTTGCTACGGTGTCCTTGATACTAACCGCGATTTGGATGAATCACTCGTTTCGTTGAATGAGCTCATGCCAGACCTCGTTCGATTGGTTGAATTAGAAGACGCAGCGCGTCGTCTTGCAGAAGAAATTGAAAAAACACGTCGTCGTGTGAATGGTTTGGAATATGTTATTGTTCCAGGCATGAAACGAGATGTCCGTTACATTCAAGCCAAGCTCGAAGAATCTGCGCGTCAAGAAAAAGTGACGTTGATGAAGATTAAAGAACAGGTTGCATAATAAAAAAAGAAGGTTTAGTAATGGTTTCACGAGATCGCGAGCGCTCACGCGCTCCGACCTAAAGGTCAGCGATCTCGTTGAAACATCACTTGCACCTTCTTTTTTTGTTTACTCGATAATTGCCATTACAAAATCAGCATCGCGTCACCAAAGCTGTAGAAGCGATATTTCTCTGCAACTGCGGTGTCATACGCGTGCTGGGCTGTTTCAACGCCAGCAAAGGCGGCAACAAGCAATAATAATGTCGATTCTGGAATGTGAAAATTGGTGATGAGCCCGTCGATGATTTGAAATTGATATCCCGGGCGAATAAAGATTTGCGTGTCCATGCTACCGGCTTGTACACGATTGTTTTCAGCAAGGCTTTCGAGAACGCGCACAGACGTTGTCCCGACAGCAATCACGCGTCGACCCTCTGCTTTTGCGCGGTTGATTTGCTCTGCAGCTGCTTCTGAAATTTCAATGCGTTCACTATGCATCGTGTGCTCATCGAGGTTGTCTGTTGTGATTGGTGAAAATGTGCCAAGTCCAACATGGAGCGTGACTTCAGCGCGTTCAACACCCATCTGTTCGAGTGTCGCAAGGAGTTCTGGGGTGAAGTGCAGTCCAGCAGTTGGCGCAGCAGCCGAGCCAGGCAGCGACGCGTAGACTGTTTGATAGCGATCACGTAGTTCTTGTTCTGACATGCCAGAGCGATTAATATATGGCGGAATTGGCATGTGCCCGCACTGTTCAATGAGGTCGCGGACTGTGCCTCCTACGCTACTCTGAATTTCAACAGACCAGGTTTTTTCTGATATTTTTTCAATCAGTGTGACCTCTGCGCCATCAGCCGGCGTATTTGTCGCATCTAAAATCGAACAAGACATCCCAGGCTCAGCACCGCGAAAACGAATCATCGCTTCCCAGGTTTCATGTGTGTCTGTTTGGGTTGCTCCAGCCAGTGGCCTGAGTAAAAAAACTTCCACATGCCCCCCA
>JBIIKE010000017.1:0-10546 GCA_044233365.1 Bdellovibrionales bacterium
AATCTTGCAACGGAAACAACACCCGCGGCAACACAGCCGGATCAATCCGATGCAAAAAATACGTCTGATCTTTTTCGCGATCTGCTGGTTTTAATAATTGAAACGTACCGTCATCCGCAGCATCTCTAACAACGCGACCAATCTTTGCATAATGACCTGTCGCCACAAAATCTACACCCTCTTCCGAAAGAGCGCGTTCAAAAAACAATCGAAACTTAATTTCTTGGTTACACAAAATATCTGGATTCGGCGTTCGGCCCGCCTTCAACTCACTGACAAATTCTGAAAATACTAAATCATGGTATTCATTCACAAAGCTCATTACCCGAAATGGAATGCCGAGTTTTTCTGCGGCCGCTCGAGCATCTGCCAAATCAATTTCCCACGGGCAATCATTGATCCGATTTTTTCGATACACCGCCGTCTCGCCGCTCCACTCCGTCGGGTCTTCCCAGTTTTTCATGAAGACACCCTGAACATCATATCCTTGCTGTTGCAAAAGATATGCTGCAACGGTGGAATCAACTCCTCCGCTCATTCCGACAATCACTGTTTGCTTCATGTATTATTGTAACTTACCAGGACCGGCAGGATTATAGCCATTTTTGACTTCAGCACCATCAGCAAATCCATCGCCGTCTGTATCGGCTTTTTTTGGATCCGAACCATAACCGGTTTCGGCAGCATCTGTCAATCCATCACCATCCGTATCTTGTGTGCTTGAGGCTTTATTCACACTGACATTCGCAGCGGGTGCACCATTCGGTGTTGAACCAGTATTCGGTGTTTTAATATAAGTCGAGTACAACCACAAACCAACTGCAACAACACTCCCAAGAGCAGCAATCACAGCACCAACGATCAATATTTTTGTGCCTATGCTCAATTTTTCTTTTCCAAATAAATCCGCCTCATCTTCAGGAGTCATCATCACTGGCGCTATCACCCCACCTTGATAGCCACTTGGCGTCGCTGTTGGCTGAGGGCTTATTGGTTGCTGCTGTTGCGCGATTGGTTGAGACTGTGGCTGAGTTGGCAAAGATCCAAACGCACCAAAGGCTGAATCAGCAGGCTGCTCTGCTGGTTGCTGCATTGGCTGTTGCGTGACTGACGCTGGGTTCTGTGTATGTGCGGAACCATACACATCTGACTGCGCCATTTGGCCTTGAGGCTGTTGCATCGGCTGCGGTCCAGCTGCTGGCAGCTGTCCAAATTGTGGATCGTTCGGATTCATGTCAGAATTATAGCATATATGGTACAATGATCTCAATGAATATCGTCACCTGGATTCGTAATCTGAAAATCCAATACAAAATCTCACTGATTTTTGTGGTGATTTTAGTCTTGATGATTAACCTTGGGGTACTGACCATTACCGCTGTTGATGACATTCGCTCCAATACCGACACTATCGCCGCACAATTTATTCCAAAAATCATTAGCACCTCAGAGCTCAAAGACAGTCTCAACATTTCGATTGCCGCAGCCTACGACTATATTCAAACTGGCAATACGGACAGTAAAGAACTCTATCAAAAAAAATTACAAGATGCCTTGCGGGCACAAGTTAATCTATTTCTCCTCTCTAAAACTTCTGATGATTTTGAATTCACAAGCTCGTTTGAGGAATACATTAATAATACAACTGATAGTTTAAATGAATTAGTAAACGCCTACGAAGCTGGTGCGCCAGATAGCGTGATTCAAGAAAAGGTTCAAGCAGTCTCAACCAATCGCGATGTCTTTATTGAATTTTTAGACACCAAAATCTCAACGAAAATTCAAGCTGACTCAGCGGCTGTTCAAGAACAAGCCAAAGAGCAATTCACGCAAACGATTTTGATGGTAATTCTGGCAATCTTACTCGCCGTTGTCACCATGCTCCTGCTCTATTCTTTTATTCGTCGGTCAGTTTCAAAACCAATTGAAAAATTGACGTTAGCATCTGAACGGATTGGTGCTGGCGATTTTTCTGCGATTATTCCAATTGAAGCCAATGACGAAATTGGTGTACTGTCAGAAACCTTTAACACCATGAGCTCGCATATTGAACAAGCGCAGGCCGCTCTTGAAACCGAACTTGCCAAAACCAAATTACTCGATCAACAAAAAACGGAATTTTTAAGCATTGCAGCGCATCAGCTGCGTACGCCAATGAGCGGCATTAAATGGGTGGTACAGATGACACTCGATGGTGACTTTGGCGCGATTGATGCCGAGGCACAAAAACAATTGCAACTGAGCATGGAAAATGTTGATCGGATGATTACATTGATTAATGGCTTACTTGATGTGACTCGCCTGGAAACCCAAGGCTTTGAATTTCAATTTGCCAATGGTGACCTCCTCCCATTATTTGATGCATCACAAAAAGATCTCTTTCAAGCCGCAGAAAAAAATGATGTCCATATTACAATTGAACGACCGGAAGAACCATTGCCACAAATCAGTATGGATGCCGAAAAAATTTCATTAGTTGTCCGAAATTTAATGGACAATGCAATTAAATATACACCGAAAGGCGGCGCCGTCACGATCCGATTTAAACACGATGCGGAAAATGTCACAATGGAATTTGCTGATACTGGCTATGGGATTCCAGTTAATGAACAAGATCGGATTTTTAGTAAATTTTTCCGCGCCTCAAATATTCAAACTGTGCAAGCTGACGGTTCTGGGCTTGGTTTATTTATGGTTTCACAAATTGTGAAACGACACGGCGGAACAATTCGTTTTGAAAGTAAAGAAAATAAAGGGACAACATTTTTTGTCACACTTCCAATTCACGGCCCAAAAAATCAATAGTCTATTTGTTGTTTTCACGAACCTGTAGAATCCGTTCAACGTATTTTGCAATCAGGTCAAATTCAAGATTTACATGATCTCCTTTTTTCCAATATTGAATTGTGGTGTGTTCCCAGGTGTGTGGAATAATTGCAACTGAAAACTGAGCAGTGTCCGCATCAGCACTTTCGGTTGGATCAATAACGGTTAAGGCAATCCCATCAATTGTCACACCACCTTTATGCATAAGGTATTGAGAAAATTCTTTTGGATAGCTTACGGTAACGAGATGTGATTCTCCGTCTTTTACAATCTCTGCAATTTTTCCAAGTGACTCGACGTGCCCAGATACAAGATAGCCTGACACCATATCATCCAACTTCATACTCCGCTCAATATTCACAAACTCACCCGCTCGCTTCTCTCCTAAGTTTGTAATGCGCAATGTTTCTGGCATATATTCGACTCCGAATGTTTCCATGTCTTCAGCGATCACTGTAGAACACACACCATTAATTGAAACACTTTCTCCAATCGCAAAATTCCAATCTGTTGGCTTATGAATCCGAAATATTTGATTTGAATCAGTGTGGTGAATATCTGTGATTGTTTGTGTGGCAGAAATAATTCCGGTAAACATAGTTGTAGGGTTTACAGCTGATCAAAAAATAGTCGCGTCTGTTTTTCGTCTTTGTGCATTGCGTCGAGCAACTGCTCTACACTGGCAAACTTTCTGGATCCACGCAAGTACTGAAAAAGATGAACCGTTAACCATTTGTCATACAGGTGGCCGTTGAAATCAAGCAAGTGCGCTTCAACTTTTTTCTTGGTTCCACCAAAGGTTTCAGCAGCGCCGATGAATGTGACACTCGGCAGCCATAGACCATTTTTATACGGAATAGTCTGTGCCTGATATTTTTTTTGCAGTATATTTGAACAACGACTAATGTTGACCAAACTACTATAGACGCCGTCTGGAATATCCTGATGGAGTATAATATTGGCCGTCGGGTAACCAAGTGTTCGGCCTAATTGATTTCCCTTGCGGACAATCCCGCGAATCATGTACGTTGGTTCAAGCTTGAGCATCTGCGCACTATACAAAAAACCGTGGGTTTTGTCCACGGTGTTTGCATGAAAGAGCCTTACGCAAATAATGCGCGCACGCTCCGTTATTTTTTCAATTCTTTTTGAATTTGTGTCCACTCTTTTTTGAGTTGTGCAGTCAACTCTTTTGCTGCTGCGGTTGTGAGTTTTTTACGCTTTGTGTACTCAACCATTAAATCATCGATCATGTCTTCGTACATTTTCTTTGTCATTTTTGCGCCTTTTTCAACACGCTTGCTCACTTCACGTGAAAGATCTTCTGCGTGCTCACGACCTTTTTTTGCAAGCTCCTTCCCCTGCTTTGATTGTGTTAAAAATGCCGCAACTCCAGCAGCTGTTGCTGCAGCGATCCCTGCACCAATTAAAAACTTTGACGCTTTACCTGATTTTTTTGCTACGATTTTTTTTGCCATAACGCATAAAGGTTACTTACTAATAGTTCTATTTTAGCACACTTTTGATTATGCAACAGCAATTGTTTGACCTGCCTGTGGAACAATCACTTCAGCGGACATTGCCTTCCTCAAGTGAGCCTGTAGTTCTTGCGCTTGTGATAATTCACCATGTGTAATGCACACTTTTTTCAAACGCTGTTGATCAACGTGCAGAATCCAATCAGTGAGCTTATCGCGATCTGCATGTGCTGAATATCCACCAATTGCCGAGACCTTCGCTCGTACCTGCAATTCTTTTCCGTTCACCTTTACTGTTTTTGCTCCATCGAGTAATTGACGACCCAGCGTTCCTTCAACTTGATACCCGATAATCAAATAATGATTTTGCGGACCTTCAATATATCGCTCAATGTGATGTACGATCCGACCACCTTCTGCCATTCCGCTTCCGGCAATAATAATTTTCGGCGCTTTCACATTATTAATGGATTTTGACTCAGCCGCTGCTTCTGTGAGCGTGAGTCCAGGAAACTGAAAAATATTATCTGAGGCCATTTCTTGGCGAGTCTCTTGGTTTAAATATTCTTTATTTTGTTGAAATACAGCCGTCGCTTTAATTGCCAGAGGGCTATCTAAATACATCGGCACATGTGGAATTTCTTTGTCCGCAACCATCTGATTCATTTCATACAGCAATTCCTGCGTACGTTCTAATGCAAATGCTGGGATCATTAATACACCACCTTGTTCCACAACTTCGTGAATTGTATTTTTTAATAACGTCGTACGAGTTTGCTTATCTTCATGCACACGAGCCCCGTAGGTTGATTCCATAATCACCATATCCGCAGCGTCAACATATTCTGTTGGAAACAAGAGCGGCACAGGCGCATTGCCAAGATCGCCAGAAAATACGACTCGTTTATTGTCCGCATCAATGAGCGCAATCGCTGAACCAAGAATATGCCCTGCGTCAATCAACTCAATCGTCACATCTTTGATTTGCATTGGCTGATGATACCCAGTCGGTGAAAACAGCTGCACTGCATCCATGACATCTTGCGCATCATAGAGTGTCGGCAACCCTTGCTCACGCGCATGCTCTTCAATAATCCTCACTGAATCTTCAAGCAACAAACGAGCGAGCTCTAAGGTTGGTTTTGTTGCGATAATTTTTCCGTTAAACCCTTCACGTACGAGCTTCGGAATGCGACCACAGTGATCTAAATGCGCATGTGTCAACACTAATGCGTCAATTTCTGAGGGAGTAAAATCAAAGTCTTCAAAATTTGCTTTCCAATTATCATCACCACCTTGAAACAATCCACTGTCGATTAACAACTTCGTTCCGCTATTTGTTTGTAGCACATACTGCGAGCCAGTGACCTGCTCGGTTGCACCAAAAAATGTTACTTGCATGCCTACAGTTTACCGTGATTGATACCACTCGGCAAATGCGTTCAAGGTTTTTATGCGATGATGTGAGCCTGGAATATCTGGGGTGAATAATGGGACGTACGGCATGATGGCGTATTCTGTGGCCGCTTGCGTGCGGTCAAAATCATGCGTGATTGCACCCTTGTTGGTTTCGTGGAAGATGAATGGCTCTTTCAGTGTCGCGTCCATGTACCCAACATAGCAATGAAACGCCGCTCGATCCCCTTCTTTTGTGAGCGCAAATAATCCGTCGTAGCCGATCATCTTGTAGATGTCTTTAGAATACACGCCGGGAAATTGTTGGTATTTTTCAATATAGAAGCCGGAGTCGTCAACGAGAATTGGTTTTTGATGGCGCTCAAACGCGGCGCGGGCCTTTTCTGTCACGACACGAATGTGGTCCATCGTTTGCCATTCCGGAATGTCGATGTCAACTTGTTCAGTTTCGATATTGAATGGTGTGAGCGCGGCTTGCATCTCAGCGAATTTTTTGGCGTTGCCAGTAACAATTGAAATCATGAGTGTGTGTTAGACGATTTGTTTTTGACAGAGTTGGCAGGTCCCGCTGGCAAATCGATTCATCGCAAAATTATATTTTTCTAACTCACCGCTAAAAGTGACTAATGCTGTTTGCTGCTGACTTTTTTGGATGGTGATGTAGGCGTCAGTATCAACTACTTCTGGGTCTTCATTATTGTCGGACGTCACAACTGCTCGACCACGCGTAATTGTCACATCGATTTTTGCGTCTTCATCCACAACCAAATTACTCATCGTGTTGACGGAATTATTAAACGCGATGCCAATACCAGATTGAAAGTTACTGCGGGTGATCGATTGATAATATCCAGTCGAACCAAGTGGCGTGCTGATAATCAAACCATCACCGACAATTTCTTCTGGGTGCGCAACGCCATTAATCGCAAACCGTAAGCGCACGCTGACATTGATTCGGCTGTGACCAATCATGATGTCGTAGAGCCCAAGATGCGTTTGGTTGTTTGAACGCGCTTCCAGCTTCATGTGTGACTCAAGTGTGTAGTTTTTTTGTGATAACGCCGTCAACATATCTATCACCGCTTGCTCACGACAATCATCGCACAACATCGTGCTGCGCAGCATCATTTTTGGAATTCCAGGAATGTGTTGCTCGCCATACAGTAATGTGCCATCGCCACCATAGCAAATCACGAGGTCGCAATTTTCAGCAGTGACCTGTTTTTCATCCGCGAGTTGGTCGTTAATAACAGTGAGCTGTAGATAATCTTTTTGAATACGCAAAATGAGCTGGTCTTTATTCAAACCAACAACATAAACTCTCAACATATTCGGCGGAAATTATGCAACAAAAACCGTACTCCCCACCATAATGAAGAGAAAAAGCGCAATACTGACAGCAATCATACCTCTAAACATGGCTACATAATGCAATTTTTTGGCTCTTTTGTCAATTATTTTCTGTGAGTTATCCCCAAGAGACGGGCAAATACTGAAAAAATAGCGTTTTTACAACTCATTTGCTACAGTATAGACATGCATTGCCCAAATAAAGAGCTCTGCGGATCATGTGGTTGGTCACATATCCCGTATGACAAACAACTCACCCAAAAACTCGCAGATATTAACGGATCATTTGCCTTGAAAGAGCTGGATTTGAAATGTGAAGAAATCCTCCCCTCACCCGTAACGGAACACTTCCGCAACCGAATGGATTTTGTCATCGATTTTGAAGGTCGCGTTGGTTTGCGGCAAAAAGGAAAATGGTGGCGCGTGATTGACGACCACACCTGTTTTTTGGCAAGCGAAGACATTGAACGACTATTTCATGTTGTCCGAGACTGGACAAAGACGAGCGAACTGACATTTTTTGATCGCAAAGCGCATGTCGGACTTCTTCGCTACGCTGTCATTCGCTCCACGCTCAAAGGCGAAACAATGATTACGATTGTGACGAGCGCGCCGAAAGATGCCGCAGAAGAAGCTGCGACACAAACGGCACTGGAAACACTCGCGAGTAATAGTGGCGCAACAACAGTGATCTGGAGCATTAACCACACAATTTCAGACGTCAGTGTTGGCGACGAACTTCGTATTATTTCTGGCAATGGCGTCATTCATGAAGAAATTAATGGCGTGCAATTTGCTATTTCACCAAATGCCTTTTTTCAAACGAATCCGCATGGCGCAAGTGTCTTGCAGCAAACCGTTTTGGAACGCGTCGCAGCAGTAGCACCAAAAACTCTCCTTGATCTGTATTGTGGTTCTGGATTTTTTGGAATAAGTAGCGCAATGAAACTCCCTGATACAAAAGTGATCGGCGTTGAAATTGTTCCAGAGGCGATTGAAGACGCAAAACGAAATGCAACCCTCAACGGCATCGGAGCTGACCGCATTGAACTCACCGCCCAAAAAACAGAAGACTTTGACTGGGGCGGATATAACGCGGATTGCGTCATCCTCGATCCACCACGCAGCGGCATGCACGATTCAGCACTTGCTGATGTTCTGCGCATCCTTCCACCTGAAATTATCTATGTTTCGTGCAACCCAAAAAACTTTGCCCGTGAAATGGTTCAATTGAAAGAACACTACACTGTTTCATTCATGCGCGCGATCGACATGTTTCCACATACGCCGCATGTTGAACTCGTAACGCATTTGACCCGAAAATAAGGTATACTATTGGGATATGGAAACCACACCCCAAAATCCCAAAATACCCACCACACAAGAAGCCTACGTCGTTACCGTTGACATGGGCTACGGCCACCAACGCGCTGTCTATCCGCTCGCGCATGTTGCTGTCGCTCCAGACAGCTGGAACGAAACTGGCAGCACGATTATTGTGGCAAACAACTACCAAGGCATTCCGAAGCGAGATCAAAAACTCTGGACATCCGGCCAATCATTTTACGAAAAAATTTCTCGGCTGAAACGGATCCCGCTGCTTGGAACGGCTGCGTTTGGACTCATGGACTACATGCAACGGATTCAACCATTTTATCCAAAACGCACAGAACATGATCCGTCCTTTCAACTCAAACAAATTTATGGATTGATTAAACGCGGTTGGGGCAAGCACTTAATCGACACGCTGAACGAGAAACCGCTGCCGCTGATTACATCATTTTTCACGATTGCCTTTTTTGCTGAAGAGCACGGATATCAAGGTGACATTTATTGCATTTGCACAGACACTGACGTCAGTCGCGCATGGGCACCACTAAATCCTGAAACAACACGCATTAAATATCTCGCTCCGACCTTTCGTGTGAAAGAGCGGTTGATTCGCTACGGTGTCCCAGAAAAAAACATTATCACTACTGGCTTCCCGCTTCCCGCTGAAAACATTGGGGATGATTTTGAAGTTCTCAAGACATCTGTTGGCCGGAGGCTGTGTGCGCTTGATCCAGAAAATAAATGGCGCGAAAAATACATGAAAACATTAGAGCAATATCTTGGCGCTCAATATTGTGTGATCGAAGACCATCATCCACTGACTGTGACGTTCGCTGTTGGCGGCGCTGGAGCGCAACGTGAAGTTGCCAGCACCATTCTGCGCAGCTTGCAACCACACATTCTTGAAGGTCGCATTAAACTCAACTTGATTGCCGGATCACGTCATGATGTGTTTCGCTATTTTGAAAACCTCTGCCGCGAACTGAATCTCACTGATCACGGCCATCTCGTAAACATTGTCTATGATGCAAACAAATATCATTACTTTGAAAAATTCAATCAGGTGCTCAATGAAACTGACGTGCTTTGGACAAAGCCGAGTGAGTTGTCGTTTTATGCCGGACTCGGTCTTCCGGTCATCATGACAGAACCCGTTGGATCACAAGAAGACTTTAATCGACAATGGCTGCTTTCAACCGGAGCTGGCATTGATCAACTAGACCCAAGTAATGCTGGAGATTGGTTGCTTGATTGGGTTCATTCCGGCTGGCTGGCAGAAGCGGCCTATAGCGGTTTTGCAAACGCGCCACATCAAGGGACGAATCGCGCACTCGAAGTTATCTTCGAAGGCCGCACAACAGACATTGAAGAAACACAAATTCTCTAGCTCTTAAATGAGTGGAGTGCGGTAATTCTTGCGCAACGAACAAGCGTCAATCATTAGGTATCACAGCACGGGTGCTTGAATCCACAGCTTTTGCAAATAGACATTCCCCCATTTTCACCCCAAAAAAATGGTGGCATTGGCGCGCCGCATTTTAAACAATTCTCTGTCCCTCCGCAGGTATTTATTTCACCAACTGGTTGTGGAATTGTAGGCATAAAAAGTATTTTTTACTGCTTATTTTCTTCTCCGTGGACCACGAATTTCCTCAAGTTTTTTTCCAGAAACCAGCATATACCATTCTTCAGTCATTCCTTGAATAATTTTTTATACATATCGACTACAGGAATTGCAACAATCACTACTGTCGCAATTAGACCTGGCCATAGATAAATAATCAAACTTGATTGAACCACGACCGTGCTCCACGGGACCGTTGTTGCGACTCCATAGATCACCCACAACAAACCAGCAAGCAACACAAGGTGTGTGAGTGCAAAAAATTGACTCGCAAATTGCTGCAGCGCCTGCGTCCCCCACTCGTAATACACAATAATATACGCGGCAGCCCGCAACACAAAACAGAGCGCTGCAAGGAGCAACGGTAGCGCAACAACTGGGGCAACGATCGGCACTGCATCATTAAATAACCACACAAATGCCACCACGGACAAAATCAGTAGTGTATGGGTCGTTTCCCATGTGATATGCATATATTCACCAAATGATCGTTTTTGAGACACACTGAGTAATGAAAGAT
>JBIIKE010000108.1:0-2586 GCA_044233365.1 Bdellovibrionales bacterium
AACTCACGCGCTCAATATCAGTAGAATGTGAGTGAATATTTTTCGACGACTGGCGCTGTGCTTGACGGCAAGTCTGCCGTCGTCACCCAGCAAACGTCGTCTCAAAATTTCCCTCACATTCTACGCAGCTTGAACGCGAATTTTTTCGACAATGGCTTCAATTTCTTCGATCGAGTTGACGCGGACAAGTTCACCACGATAGGTTGCGGCGTGCGGAATGTCGCGGATATACCACGCAAGGACTTTTCGGATTTCAACAAAGGGTCGTTCGGTGTGCATTTCGTTCACCAGCCGAGCGTGCAACAGCATTGTGTCAATTTTTTCAGCCCAGGTTGGCTCAGTGTAGCTGCCGGTTTCTAAATAATCTTTAATCTGTTTTCCAATCCACGGTTTACCAAATGTCCCGCGCGCCAGTGCGACTCCATCTGCGCCGGTGAAGTCCAGGGTTTCTTTTGCAGCTTCTGGTGTGTGCGCATGCCCAGAGGCCATGACTTTAAAATCAACATAATCACGCACTTCCTTGATTGGATTGAGATCGGCGGCGCCAACATACGGTTTTTCAAATGTCCGGCCGTGAACGCAGAGCGCAGCGAGTGGAAGATCTGAAATCATTTTGGCAAATTCACGCACATGCGTGTCTTTGTATTGCATGCGGGTTTTCACAGACACTGGAATGCGACCGTCTGCCGCATCGAGCACTGCTTCAATAATTTCACGCGACAATCCCAAATCACCCAAGAGCGCACAGCCGCCGCCATTTTTGGCAACTTTCGGAGCCGGGCAGCCAAAGTTAATATCAACACCATCAAACCCTTTTTCAACAATAATTTTTGTTGCGTTATAAAAATATTCTGGTTCAGCGCCAAAGAGTTGCGCGACAATAGGCCGCTCACCTTCATCAAAAGCGAGCATGGCTTCCGTTTTCGGCGAGCCATAATGCAGTGCGTAGGTGCTGACAAATTCCGGAAACAAAATGTCCGCATAAAAAGACTTCACCACTTGGCGATACGCCTTATTGGTAATGCCGCTCATTGGCGCAAGATAAATCGCTTGCTTTGGGAGTGTGTCCCAAAATCCATATTGTTGCTCTGGTGTAAGGTTGTATTTTTTTTTCATAAAAGCACAGGCAGTACATTGATCGACTCTTTTTCTGATAGGGTGTTTAGTTGGTCATTTATCCAAGTCCATTGTTTTTTTGTTAATACAATCGGACGATTGAATGCCCAAATTTGCTGAATGCTATATTTAGGAGGGTGAGAAGTATTTTTGGTTTTATTAAAATGAACCACATGAACCTTGCCAGGCGTTAGTGTTCCCGCCCATGAAAATGTATTGCCGATAGGTATATAGGAGTCTTTTGCTCTGAACAATGGATTTGTTGATTGTATGCAGACACCAATGGTTATTTCAGTGTATTTGATGATAATTGTAGCATCGGTATCGTCTGGAAATTTAAAACGGACAATAGCTGCCTGTTCTGCTTCTATTTCATTTAGTAATCGTGCTTCTGTTGCTGGGCATGATCTATACTTTTTCCACTGATCTAATACAATTAATGGGTCTGTTTTTCCTTTGTTTTCTAAAGTTCTTTCTAAGTCGTGAGCATCAATTAATTGCAACCATGATTCATCGCCATTAATCCACGGCTCATCAGTATTGAGTCTACTGTTTGCTGTAGCGCTTATTTTTTGAATAATATCTGTATGATTTGAGAGGGGTAGGTTGCTACTGATTCCTTGTATTTTGAGTTGTAATACTAATCTTTCTGTGAGAGTTAAAGATTGGCGCATGAGCGCGAGTGACTCCCGTGGACAGTCAGCGTCAAGGTCATCATAGGTTACTGTACCTGGGATTAAGTTATGCAATGAGTGAAAAAATTCTGGCACTGATCGAATCGCGATGCAAATTTCTTGTGTGACTTCTTCGCTGTCCCAAGTGCCAGGGTTAAACTGTTGTATATAGCGTATTTCTGTATCATCGCTCGTACCATTTGCAGAGATATTTTCGGTGAGTGTATGTATTGGATTAGCATATCTTAGGTCACTTAGTCCGATAGCGATTGTTGCTAGTTCTGGAAATCTTTGTTCGAAAGTTTCTATATGTTCAATAATATAGCGTATGTTTTGGCTATCTAAATATAATGGTGTGACGTCGAAAGCATTATCACCATATTGATCTGGTATGATTTTGTGGTTTTCTTGTTTTGTTACAAAATAGATTCTTTGTCCTTCGCGTGCAAGAATCAGAGTTTTTAATGCGCGATTTTTTTTAATTTCTTCAGGTGTCATTCCTGATTCATCTTCATAATATCGCTTACTGGTCATTTGACTCAAAAGCTCCAAATCTTTAATGCTAAAAGACGAGGCCCTCGTTTCAATTTCGGAACCCACCCCTCTCTCTCTATTTTTTCTTATTATTGGATTGCGAGATTGTCGTTCAGATAGCATATATTTTAATAATTGGTATATTTTTTAATATACAGATGCTGGTTTCACAATAGGTCCGTCTGGTGTATCTTCAATCACAAATCCGCTTGCTGCAATTTCATCACGGATGCTGTCTGCTGTTGCCCAATCTTTTTCTTTC
>JBIIKE010000018.1:0-10286 GCA_044233365.1 Bdellovibrionales bacterium
TCATTCGATCTCGTTTAGTTATTATTACAGGCTCGTTCCATTTAACATAGAGGCCCATAAACAACATAACAGCGAAAATGACCGCTGCTGATCGTAATTGAATTGTGAGCCAGCCAAAATATCCAATTATCTGATTCACATACACCCAAGCATTGAGAGTTCCGTCTCTTAATATGAGGGTTATAAACTGTAATGGATTTTGAAAAATGAACAAAAGTTGTTGAGCTGGTTCAATATTTTTGTAGTAACCATCATAGTAGCCATTTATGGTTGCTAATTTTGACAGGTAAATAAAAAGGAATGCATTGAATAATAACGTGATAACCAACCAGATTTTGTGCGTTAGTGCAGTTTTGAATTGCTTTTGATGGAGTAAAAATAATAGTCCAATAAATATACTATATCCAGGTTTTGCGTGGACAGTAATAAGACTCAGAACGCTGAATAGTAGTAGCTGTTTTATTGAAAGTGATTTTTGATTTTTTCCCCACAGCAATACACTTGTATATAAAAATAATAAAGGGATAGCCACGGCATCGCTACTTGTTGTTGAAAATTGAAACACAAGCATTGGTAGCAAAGCAATAGCGCTTAAAAGAATTTTAGCAAAAGGCATAATGCGTATTGCTATATATAGAATGCAGGTAGCAAATAGCAGATTGCTGAATCGCATTAGTATAATGCTTACAATGGCATTAAAATTAAAAATTTTTGCAGTGATGGCACCGATCGTGGTTGGTAAATACCCAATAGGGTTATAAGCACAGAATTGTGAATAGATTAAACTGGTTTCAGCATGTGCTGCACTGTAAGCAGTATTTTTTTGTTGTGTAATAGCGAGTGTTGAAAATTGTACTTGTTCACGCGGAAAGTTATTTTGCACAGATTCTAAAAAGCGAGGTACAGATATTCTATAATCAGTGCGTTGGCAAAGTATGTTTCCATTACTCATGTCCCATGCCCGATAGGTGTGTTGAGGCTCGTCCGGAGACTGAAAAGGGGGTATTATAATAATAAGTGCTATACCCCACGCAAATATCACCAAGGCAGTAAATAGCGCAATTTGATCACGCAGTAACCAGGAAAAGCAATTGCGTAAAAATAATGATTTATTTTTGATCATATTTATAGAGTAGCATTTATTATCCCATATTACCAAAATCTGCTATATTAATACTCTATGTATTATCTGGCTGGGTTTTTGTATAGGTTTTTTACTAGACAGTATTTTCAAAAAAATGCAGGGCCGCTTATTGCACTGACGGCAGCAGTTTTTTTTATTTGGTATCCCATTACACTCCTTGATTTTTCAGTTACTCGATTTCCTATTGTTGAAGAGGGGGCTAAAACTTTTTTTTCATCACCAGGCTGGCCTGTTCAAGACTCTTATGCATCAGCCACGCAAGATGAGCCATGGATGGTTCTGATCGGAAGATCAATGAGAAAAGGTGATTTGCCAATTGTTAATTTATTTAATGGCCTTGGCGCTCCTCTTGCAGAAAGTATGCAGGCAGGGGTCTTTTATCCATTAAATATTCTATTACCAGCCCTACCATTATCAAGGCCGCTGAGCTTCGATCTCTTCATGCTATTGCATATGTTTATTTTTACCTATGGATTATATGCTTTGTATCGGCGTTTTGCGAGTCCATGGAATGCCGCTTCAATAGCACTGTTGATCGCTGGTTCTGGTGTAGTATTTTCGAATATCAACATGGTTCATTTTCGTAGCCTTACATGGTTACCATGGATACTCGTAACATCCTTTATAATCATCTCAACAAAAAATCGTATCTGGCCTATTCCCGCAACTGTTTTATTTTTTGTCTTACACCTCACCGCGGGTAGTTTACAGGATTCAATTATTACAAGTGGTGTCATAGTATTTTTTACTATGACATACGGATTTATTTGCTATCGTGAATATTTTGCGAAGCAAGCAATGCTGTATGTGGCTGTACTTTTTTCTGGTATATCGATCGGAAGCGTAGGTTTTGTGTCATTTCTTATTGCTCAATCTCAGGGCGTATTGTCTCTGACAGACGGGCCAGTGCGAGCGCTGCAATCAGTGAATTGGTATTATATGGCGAGTTGGATATTGCCAAAGTTTAAGGGCATCTATCCATTTTTTATCATTAGTAAGACAGACCAACAAAATCAACCGGACATATCAATTTTATTTGCTGTGCTTTGTTTTCTCGGTTTAGCCGTTACTACTCGATCGCTTATTCTATATTATAAAACCAAAGAGACAACACATAAATCAATAGATCCACTAAGCGTATGGGCGTGTGTCATCGCTGCTGTTGTGTTTCTTGGTTTGATAAAAACAGCGCATATTCCCATATTTGATTTCTTTCAATATATTCCATTTATTGAAAGCTTGAAATTCGCTAAGTATAATTTATGGATTGCTGTTGTTGCTGGCATTATTGCTGCCGTAGGACTAGAAAAAATGACTGATCTTTCAATTACTCATAGGCGACGGTTATTTAGTATTGCGCTTGGGAGTGTTGTAGTCATTGCGTCTGGAATGATATTCGCAGCAATGATGCGTGGCACTAGTGTTGGACAGTCGGTGTTTGCTCTTTTTCCAGGCATCATTCAAAAAGAGCTGTTGATTTCTTTTTTTGCGAATATCTTTGGGCTGTTGCTATGTTCGGTCATATTTTTCACTAGGCGTATATCCACATTAGCTCGAGCGCGGTCTTTATTTGTTGTTGTTGTGTTTGTCTCAATGAGTATGATGCCCTTTGGGTGGTATCAACGAGACTCTGCTTGGATATCACCGGGACAAACAATGCTTGTTCGAGAAATTTCTCAGCGTGTATCAAATGATGCTATTGATCCAGAAGATCGACCACGCTTGCTGCTTGGTGCGCCACATTCAAATAGGTCCTCATTCCTTCAAGAAGAAACCATTTCTGTTTGGGACCCGGTATTAAATCGTGCGTATCAACAGTTTTTGACTGCGCATTTTGATATTGATGTTCCTGATTTACTATTACAACCGTCACGAGCAACCCCATTGGATCAAAAAGCAGTGGCGGCATTACAGTTTTTAGGAGTCGATGCGGTTCAGGGGTATTCCATAGATTCTACAGTGCCTTCTGAGGCTATTCGAAAAGAACGTATAAAAAATACAGAAGTGACATTTATTCAACAGACTGTGCCTCGAGTGTTTTTTTTAACAACTGAGCAGTACAAAGCAGCGCAGAGCTTATATCAGGGTGGGCCGAGTAATCTGCAGGCTGTTGTTGACTTCATTCAGCAAGCTCAAGAAAAAAACCGCGTAGAGGCCATTGCGTTTACTGATATTTCGGGAATACAAACGAATAGCATTGAATTGCAATACCGTGTTCAGGAGCCAGGGTATCTTATTATAGCGCAAGCCTATACGCCGGCCTGGAAATTGAATAGTGTTGATAGTGCTGATGTGTTTGCTGGGCTGTATCCCGCGTGGTCAGTAAGCGCAACAGATTCAGATATTGCGGCAACAGCACAGTATCGTATACCAGGCCTACGCGCTATTCTTGCTCTTATGACACTTGGCTTGGTTGTTTGTTTTCTTACAATGGTGTATGCCTATAAAGAATCAAAAAATATATGAAACATGAAGGAGTTGATACAAAAAAAAGTTATTATGTTCCAGCTCTTGATGGATTGCGTTTTTTTGCTTTTTTAGTGGTATTGCATCGTCCGATGCCAATTATTGAGCACCCCGTGATCATGGCTGCGTATCAACGTATTCATATCAGTGGGTGGGTTGGTGTTGATTTGTTTTTTTGCATTAGTGCATTTTTAATTACAGAATTATTGCTACGTGAATATAATAAAACTCAGACAATTGACATTGCGCATTTTTACATTCGTCGTGTATTGCGTATTTGGCCGCTATACTTTTTAATTCTTTTTCTTGTTTTTGTAGCCTTTCCATTATTCGGCGTTTCGTTTTCTCCTGCATGGGGAAGTGATGTTTTTCAAACACTTAAAACAAATTACTTGCCATTGTATGGGATATTGTTTGGAAATATTGCAATTATGATTAAAGGATTTCCAGAGTTTGGAATGTTGAGTATTTTATGGACATTGGCAATTGAAGAGCAGTTTTACCTTATCTGGCCATTTTTGATATTTTTTCTTATTCAAAAAAAGCGATCACTGCAATATGCAGTATTACTTCTGTTTTTCTTTTTGCCGCTCTATATGCGTTGGGTATTTTATTTGTGGGAAATGCCGTGGTATTTCGTGTATGTAAATCCGCTGTCTCGTTTTGATGCATTTGCTGCTGGCGCTCTTGCGTCATTTGTGTCTCGTGACTTGATTGCATATGGAGTTTCTCGAAAATGGATCGCAGCAGTATCAGGTAGTATTGCAGTACTTATTGGGTGGGGATTGTTTCAAGCAGATGGCTTTACGCAGATTAACAACTCAATTGATATGGTTTGGATGTATTCCGTACTCGCAATTGGCATGGCGGCAGTATTGCTGTATGTATTACATTCTCGGTGGCTTATTCACCAATTTTTAGCGCTGCCGTTTATTGCCTGGCTTGGAAAAATTTCATATGGTCTGTATATCTATCAACTTCTTGCCATATTTATTGTTGAAAAATATTTTCACCCACAAGGAACATTGAGTGAATGGTTGGTGTTTATTGTATTCACACTTATCATGAGTGTGGTGCTTGCTAGTGTGTCTTATTATGGATTTGAACGCTATTTCTTAGTATTAAAAAAACGCTTTACAACCATTGAAAGTCGTAAAGCGTAATGACTTATACTACGTTCACCCAGCTGTCTGAAATAGTAATAACTGATGCTCCTGATGCATGAGCTGCTGTAATGCCAGTGTGAGAGTCTTCAAAAATAATAGTTTTTTCTGGAGTTGCCATTGCCCATTCCATGCACATGAAAAAACATTCTGGATTTGGTTTTGGGTGCGTCACCGATTCACCAAAAACAAAGTACTCAATAAGATCTTTAGCGCCAGCATATTCTAATACACGCTCTGCATTTACTTTACTCGCAGTGGTCGAAAGGGCAATGCGCGTACCAGTCGCGCGGAGTGATTGTAGTAGTTCTAATAATGGTGTGTTTATGACGATGGTATCAAAAAAATCAGGGTAGTACAAAGATTTTTTTTGTCGAATACTATCGCGCTCTTCAGTTGATAATTGGGGGGCGAGGAGGTTAATAAAATCATTAAAATGCATGCCATGTATACGCAGATGGTCTTCTTCTGTTACGTTGATGCCATGTTCTGCAAAGGCCTTGCTATAGGCAGCTGCATTTGCAGCGCTAGTGTCAACAAGTGTTCCGTCAAGGTCAGTGATGGCAAGTGTAATCATATAAAATAAATATTATTGCATGTTATCAGTAAAAATCCAAAATGATGTATCATTTTCTTTTGCTTCTTTTTCCAGCACCTCAAGATCACACACAGCCTTCGTTGGAGCTTCAAAGAACCAGTCAGCGCTTGGATAAACAGGTACACGGACTATTTGTTGTGAAGTACCGGTACTACAACTTTCTTGAGCTTCTTGAATAAAAGTACCTTGTTTTTGCATAAAATTATTTTTTCCAAAAGAGCCGGTGTGTGGAATTATAGAAAATAATAATCCTAAAAGAAGCATAAAGAGAATGATGCTATGTCGTTGTGAGAATTGAAACCGTTTTGTCATGTCATGTATCCAGAAAAAGAAAAGAAACAACGCTGCAATATTTTGTGGATAAAAAAATTGACCAGGCCCGCCAGGCATCGTGTAATCAGTGAAAAATACAGAAATCCCAGGACGTGTGGTCACAAATAATCCTGTCATCGCAAGAATTGATCCGATGATTATTGAGTAGAGTGACCAGTGTTTTCTTTCACCAAAAGCATACAGCACAGTAAGGCTTGTGACAGCAAGCCAGATGGACATTGTCGCTGTTAGTTGTGTGTAAAATGGAACAATCCACGGAAAAAAGAATGATCGAGCGATAAAAATTTCTATCGCGTCAACCCATTCAAAAGGAGAGTTCATGTATCCTGGCTGCTCAGGAATGCCATAAATAGCAATAAAAAGAATTTGAAAACTCAATAGGCTTCCGAGAAAAAGATATTCAAGAAAACGCCGTTCACTGAATGTGGATATAATCCAATGATACGCTGTCGTTTGACTACGAATGGTTTTTGTTCCAGATTTGATATATGGAATGAGTAGCGCGAGGCAGAGTAGATAGACCGTAGGATTTGTATAGCCTGCGATGAGAATAAGGACATATGCAAACACGCGCAGCCATTGTGATTCTTTTTTTGTTGTCAAAAGAAACAGAATGGCAGTCAATGCGATGACGGCAAAGAAAAATTTTACGTTTCCAATTGTTCCAATGATAGCATAGTCCCATCCGGGCAATGGAACGAATGAAGCAAAAAGTATGTAGAGTAGCAACCATTGAAAGCGTACCTGTTTTCGAAAAAATAATACAGGCAGGGTTATCGCAAGCCCAAGAAAGGCATAAGATACAACCGCTGTAATTGTCGGAAGATAGAGGAGGTGATTGAAAAATATATTATTGATAGAAACAGCAGTGCCTGCAAGCATGTAGAGTCCTACAATAAAATAACCATTAAATGGATTGATGAGGGACTCAAAAAAACCTTGTGTAAGGACATTACGAATAAATACCGCTCCATCTTCTGCATAAAAATTTGCAAAAAAGAAGTTATTTGGAAAACGGTAAAAAAATATACTACCCGAAACAACAGCTGTTCCAAGCCAACTGATGAGTGGATTAGTGAGTAGTCTTTTGAGATGTGTCAGTAGACTGTTCATAGGCCTGTAATTCTTTAGGGGTTCCAAATGAATAGTACACGTCAATGGGAGCTATTTCAATCAGGAGGCCATCACGAAGCATGAGTGAGAAAATATAGGATATATAATATTCTTTTCGCACGGCTGTTTGGAGGTGCTCGGTGTCTGTGCAAGATTCCGCAACTGGTAGTTCAAGAAGTTTTTTTGCGTAATCAAAAAATAGTTTTGCACTACTAAAACAATACCCACCAGCAATGGCAAGGTCAGAAATAACAATTTTTTCTGCAGTTTTTAGCACTTTTCCTGATTCGTCTGTTTGCACGTAGCTGTAGTTCGGACTTTGTGATTTAACTACAGGGAGAATACCTGAAAGATCCGTTCTTGAGCCAGAAAGTAGTTCTTTTAATTTTTTTATGTATGAACTACTTTGAATCATGAGGTCACAGTCAAGAATGATCAAGACAGAGTTTGGGTCAACAACCTCTTTTGCAAGATATGCTGTCTCCGCAGCCCCTTGAGTGAGTTTTGGAATCACAACAACCGTAGCGCGTGGTTCAATTGCGGTAATCTTTTTATCTAGAGCAAACTCATCAACATGTTCTTGTCGGATGACGCAAACAATATCAATATCTTGAATGTCGCTTGAGAGGCTGCTCATAGCTTTTTGAAACATCGGCATCCCATCGATTGGAATAAGAGGCTTTGGTAGGGTGAAGCCCGCCTCTGCAAAACGAGATCCCAGTCCTCCCATTGGGAGTAAAAATGTTAAGCGCTTTGACATAAAATAATTGAATTATTATATATTAATGTGAAAAATTTCTCTGCTTGCATAGTTTGATTCTTGCGGTTGCAGTGCTTTGTAGTCTCGTTCACGAATACCAAATCGCCAGCGAAGCAATTGTGCGAAAATCATCCGTGCAATTTTAAAGTTTCGCGCATTGCTAATCTGGTCATCTTCAGACCAGGTGATGGCGACATATTCTAGTGGTAATTTTTTTCGATAGTAGTCAAGCAAGAGATCGACGTTGAATGTAAGGGTGTCTCGAAAACGGAGGAATCGTTTATCTGCAAGATAGTCTATCCGGAAAATGTTTAATCCAGAACCTAGATCAACCGTTTTACGTAAAGTAATAAAGCTAAAAACAATGTTAAAAACTTTGTTTCCAAAAATTCGAGTTTTTGCATATCCATGCAGCCGTGAGTTCGGAAGAAAACGAGCGCCTAGAATCGCAGCCGCTTCAGGGTGTGTTTTTAATTGCTCGATTAATACTAATAGTTCATCTGAATTTGCTTGATCATCACCATGCAATATGGCGACTGCATCATCTTTTTTTTCAATAGCTCGTAAAAATGCCACTTTATGTGATCCTCCAAGACTAACATTTTGATTATTTTGCAGTAGGCGAATTTTTTTTGAACCCCGCTTTTTAATTGCTTGTTTTGCAGCTTCAACAGTCCCGTCAGTACTTTGGTTGTCGATAATAATGATTTCTCGTACAGCATGAAGCACTTCATCTGTCATTTTTTCAATAACTCGTGGAATTTGTTTTTCGCAATTATAGCACGGGATTGCAAGTAAAATGTTCATATTATTCATTAAAAATATATTGGTGACGAAACCAGAAGTTCCAAAAAAAAGAAATTCCGAGAGCAATAATTTTTCCAATAATTGCAGCAAGCCCTAGCCATTCTACGGTAATCATTGTGACGATCAGTTGAATCCCAAGTGTGACAAGCGCCGCAAAAAAAATTAATGCCAGTTCGTGATGGGTATTTTTACTACCCGACTGAAAAACAATTTTTCGACTTGCGTACCAATTGATTACAGTGGCAATGCCAAAACTCACAGCAATGGCAACTGTGTAATGTTGCTGCAGTTGTTCGTCGATAAACCAAAAAATACCAACCTCAATAAACACAATTGCAAGAGAGATCCAAAAATACGCTAAAATTTTCCTGACAAGAGGGAGGTAAGAACTAAGTTTTTTTTGCATAATAGGCATTGTATTCATTTAGTAATCGAGTGGCAATAGCATAAAATGCTCCAACTGTTTTTGGATTTAGTGGAACACGATATGGTAACATGCGGCAGTAGTGGACAGCTTCATGAAAAAGAAGAGCGCGGTATTGTTCTGGAGATAATATTCTTTGTAGCTCAGTGTCAACAACGCTAAAAAGTTGGTGATATTTTGAAGAAATTTCTTCAGTGAATTCAATAACATTGCCGGTTACACGCGCGTGCTCTGCTGTGCGGAGAAATTCATACCCACTGTGCAGCGACTGGTATAGTTTTGCGTAATCTACAACCGGATCGCTGATAGCATTTTCATTATTCGGGTCTAGAAGCAAAAAATCCTCTTTATCATTGATGATGATGTTGTCAATTGTGAGGTCTCCATGAATTGCTGTTTCGTAAATTATTGAAAGATCTTCAATGATTGTACTGTTGCGAGAAATGATATCAATCATTTGTGGAAGATTGGTGTATTCTTTTCCATTTATTATCACAGTTTCATGCCGTAAAAGTTCTTGTACTTGAATGTTGATAGCTGCCGTTTCCTGAAGCTTATCAATCATTTTTTTCTGGATATACTCAAATACAATTTCACGATTATGTTGATGTATCCCATTAACATAAATATGTTTTTGCATAAATTCTAAAATACGCAGAATCACGTCAGTATTTTGCTCATGTGTATGTGAGTGAATATATTCATAGAGGTTCAGGTAGCCTGATTCATATGTGATTTCAATAGAAACAGATTCATTGTCTTTATCGATGGCTAGAACATTTGGAATTTCAGGTAAATGAGCACGTGCAGCTAGCCAGTTGTATTGATCAATGAGTTTGTCGCCATCTTCAGGTAGGGCAGTTTTGCGAATAATTTTTTGGCCATTTTTTTCGACCAATACTGTTGTAGCTTTTGAGCCACCCGTGAGTGTGCGTAGTAGACGGATTTTCCCTGCCATTTCATGACTGCTCAGAATTTTACCAAGTGTTGCCGTGCGGAAGTATATTTCTAAAAAGTCACGTAATTCATTTGTGATATCAGAAAATCGTAGTAATTTATGTTGTGTATCGTCAGGTTCCGTTGTTTGTAAAAATAACGTGAACTGATCACGTTTTGAAAAGAAAAGAATGACCCCTGCAATAAAGGCAGTTGGAAGAATGAGTACAGCCCAGCTTAACATTGCTGCAAATAAAATCATTTCAACTGGCTGCATCTGAAGAGATGTAAGAAAGGCATTAGTATAGGAATGATACGTGCCAATAAAAGCTGGTCCAGATGGGAGGGAGGCATTGATATATGATCCAACTGAACTCAGCGCTACCTGAAAGCGAGTTGTGAAAGGAAATAGTGCTTGATATACAGCATATAATGAGCCAATGTAAAATATCCACATAGTAATTGATACTGCGATATACTTGGATATTTTTGATTCATTTACAATAGTTTTGACGCCATACAGTGCTGACCATACAATAAAA
>JBIIKE010000020.1:0-10139 GCA_044233365.1 Bdellovibrionales bacterium
CGACGTGTTCTGTTGTTTGATGGTGTTCAATAAAGTCTGCAAGAGAAATTTTTGATAAAATATCTCCATAAATCAACAAAAAGCTTTCATCAATCAGTGGTTTTACCATTGCAAGTGCGTGGGCTGTTCCTTTTTTGTCTGCATCTTTGACATAGGTGACTTTCATTTTCCACTGCGCTCCTTCTCCAATGTAGTTTTTCAAATCACCTCCGTGTTCATCAATGACAAGAATCACAGAACGAACGCCAATGCCTTGCAATAAATCAAGCGTCCATGCAATGCCAGGTTTTCCGGCAACAATGCGCATCGCGTCAACAGTGCCGGATTCATCTCCTCCGGCTAAAATCACAGCAGTGTTCATGCCGAGTCCAAGATTTTGACTGAGGATGTATTCAATAGCATGTGAGCGATTACGAATGCGATCGCCATCAATGAAATGATCAAGGAGAGGAAGGAGGGACTGTTTGAGTGTGATTGTGATGCGAGCTTTATTGTCTACACCGCCTTGTGTTTGTTGATTTTCCATGTGGTTATCGTATGTGTACAAGCGCCTCTCGTCAAGTATACTAGAGGCATGACAATGCATAATCAAGCGTTTGGAAAACGCGGCGAAGAGATCGCGGTTCGTGAATTGGTAAAAGCTGGATTTGAGATACTGGCACGGAATGTGCGAATTGGACGATTGGGAGAAATTGATATTATTGCACGACGTGATGGAGTTGTGCATGTAATTGAAGTAAAAACTCGGACAAGTGCAGCATTTGGCGAGCCAGAGCTGGCAGTTGATGGTCGCAAACAGCGGGTTATGTGGCGTGTTTGGGAAGGGGCATTAAAGAAGTATAGTCGGGAATGGGGAATTGAGGCGGACGTTGAGGTTCAGTTTGATGTTGCGGCTGTGATGATTGGCGCTGACCGTGCGGAATTGAAATGGTATCGGAATATAGAAATCAGTTGACGAATGCAACCCGGTTCTGTAAGGTGTGGCGACTATGAAAAAAGCCCTACTATTCAGTTTTATGTTAACTGCAGCTATTGTGCCACAGTTGGTACTCGCTGGCGGTGGTCCAGCTGTGAAAATGCAGCCGCTGACTGCCGAGCAGATAACGAGCGCCAATAGTGAAAGCTCAATTCAAGGCCAAGATGCTGAAGATGCGATGGAAGTGCATGTAGATGGTCAAACACAGTCTTCAAAGTTCAGATTTTTCCCAACAGTCTCTGAAAATACAACTATTTCAGCTGGAATCAATGCCATTGCCTTATTTGGGTCAATTGCCTTGGTGGCTGGTGTCGCGTTTTTTATCTATAAATACTATCGAAAAACGCAGGAAATCAATCGAATGCTCGGGATTGACACAGGTAAAAGTGATCTTGACGAAACCAAAAAAACCGAGTAGTCTGCAGTTATATAAAGATATGCTAGTTTTAGACTAGCTTTTTTTATTTCCAAATGATAATCGACAATTAAATACGAATTATACACTATGTCAAAAAGTGAATTAATCGCAGCTGTTGAACAGGTCTGCGATGAAAAAAATATCCCGTTTGATTCTGTTATTGAATCAATCGAAGCGGCTCTTGCGGTTGCATATCGCAAAGAATCCGGCAACAAAATGTTGAATGTGCGCGCTGAATTTAATGTCGAAGATGGTTCAGCAGATTTTTTCGATGTGAAGACTGTGACTGAAGATCCGACTGACGAAGACCTGCAGCGTTTTGAAGATCAGGAAAAAGAACGTGAACTCGCTCGTGAACAACGCCGGGACAATCGTGACCGACGAGAAGAAAACGAAACTCTCGAAGAAGAGGAGTGGCGCTATAATCCAAAAACAGATATTGGAATTTCTGAAGCTGCTAAAATCAAAAAAGACGCTGAAATGGGAGATGAAATTGTGACTGAGTTGCCATTGCCAGATGATTTTGGTCGTGTGGCTGCACAGACTGCGAAACAGGTAATCATTCAAAAACTGCGTGAAGCGGAACGCGAAACATTGTTCAATCAATATAAAGATAAAGTCGGAACTGTTATTAACGCGACTGTTCACCGAGTTGAAGGACCGTTGGTGTATATGGATTTGGGTCAGGCAACGGCCTTGATGCCGCCTTCAGAGCAGATTCGTGGTGAACGCTACACTGTGGCTGGTCGATATAAAGTCTATTTGAAATCAGTTGAACAAGGAAAACGTGGACCAGAAATTATTGCGTCACGTGGAGCTGCGGAAATGGTTGCTGATCTGTTCACTGTTGAAGTGCCGGAAATCGCAAACGGTTTGATTGAAATTAAAGCCGTTGCTCGCGAAGGTGGATCACGTAGTAAAATTGCGGTTTGGACGGATCAAGAAAACATTGACCCAATTGGTTCATGCGTTGGTCAACGTGGTGCGCGTGTTCAGACTGTGATGAACGAACTTGGCGGCGAAAAAATCGACATCATTGAATGGAGTGATGACGTGAAGCAAAATATTATGAACGCATTGTCTCCAGCAAAAGTTGATTCTGTTGAGCTAGATGAAGAAGCGAACTTAGCGACTGTGCAAGTACCGGCGGATCAGTTGTCATTAGCGATTGGTCGCGGTGGACAAAATGTTCGCCTCGCTGCAAAGTTGGTTGGTTGGAAAATTGACGTGATAAAAGATGAAGCGGCCGATGTCGAAGTTGAATCAATCGAAGATGTGGCTGATGAAGAAGTCGCAGATACACATACTCCAGAAGAAGAAATGGAAAAATTGGAAGAGCAAATTGAAGAGGTTGCTGTTGCGGAAGATAATGCAACAAACGAAAGCGCAGAATAAAAAAGAAATTAATATACATTTTTATGGCAGGAATAAACTTATGGCATGACGTGTCACGTGGTGACAACATCCCAGAAACCATGAACGCAATCATTGAGGTTTCTCAAGGCACTTCAAATAAGTATGAAGTTGATAAAGAAACCGGCTTGATCAAGCTGGACCGTGTGCTCTATGGCAGTCAGTATTATCCATTTGATTATGGATTTGTTCCGCAAACATTATGGAGTGACGGTGATCCACTTGATGTGTTGGTATTTACTTCTTCTCCGTTACTTCCTGGGACATTGGTTGAAGTGCGCCCAGTGGGAGTGCTGACAATGAATGACGGTGGTGACTCAGACGACAAAGTGCTTGTTGTCCCAGTCGGAGACCCACGATTTAACCACGTGCAAAATCTTGAAGATATTGGCGAGCATCAATTAAAAGAAATTGATAACTTTTTTACAACCTATAAAGTGTTGCAAGGAAAAACTGTCACAACAGACGGATTTCATGGAAAAGAAGATGCGCAGAAGGTTATCGCGCGGTCGATTGATTTATATAACGAAAAATTTACGAAATAATATGAAGGTTACTGTTGAAAAATTAGAAAATTCTCAGGCGAAATTAACGATTGAAGTGTCTGTTGAAGAATTACAACCGTATGTTGACGGAGCAGCAAAGCGTATCAGTAATGAAGTGAGCGTAAAAGGTTTTCGAAAAGGCCATGTGCCAATGGATGTCTTGAAGCAGCATGTCGGCGAAGCAACGATTTATGAAGAAGCATTTCAACAGGTCGTTGAAAAAACCTATCCAGTTGCGGTTGAGCAAGAAGATTTGCATGTGGTTGGTCGTGCTAGTATTGATGTTGAGAAAATCGCACCAGGCAATCCAATTGTCTACACAGCGGTTGTGCCATTGATGCCAAGTATCAAATTGGGAGAGTACACAAAATTAAAAGCGAAGCGTTCAAAGGCTGTTATGGACGACAAGAAGTTTGAAAAAACAATGGATGAATTGCGCCGCTTGCGCAGCAAAGAAAAACTGGTTGATCGTGCAGCAAAAACTGGCGACACCGTTGTGATTGATTTTGATGTGAAGGTTGACGGTGTGTCGATTGAAGGTGGACAAGCGCAGAAATCTCGTTTGTCACTTGGCAGTGGTCAATTTATTCCTGGATTTGAGGAAGGTGTTGTTGGGATGAAAAAAGGTGATAAAAAGGTTGTGGATGCGAAGTTTCCAGAGGAGTATTTCAAAAAAGATTTAGCAGGAAAGGCAGCAAAGGCAGACGTTACATTACATGATGTGTATGAAATTGAGCTTCCAGAAATGAATGACGAGCTTGCAAAAGAATTGAATTTTGAGTCACTAGAAAAGTTACATGAAGAAATTCGAAGTAACATCATGAAAGAATTGCAAGAAGAAGCTGACCGTGATTTTGAAGTTGCTGCTATTAAAGAGGTGGTGAAGGGCTCAACAATTGAACCGATTCCAGCGCAGTTAATTGATGAAGAAGTTGAGAAAATGTTTAATGAGTTAAAATACGACATCATCAATAAAGGCATGCAGTTTGAAGACTATCTGACACACATGCAAAAAACAGAAGAAGATCTGAAAGCAGATTTTCGAGAAAAAGCTGTTGAGCGGATTCAAGCAGCATTGGTGTTGCGTGAACTTGCAGTGGCAGAAAAATTAGAAATTACAAAAGACGATGTAGACGCAGATATTGAAGAGACACGCAAAGTGTATGAGCAATATCCAGAAATGATGACGCAATTTGAAAACCCGGCGTATCGCGCTCGAGTTGAAAATATGCTCATGAACAAAAAAGTATTTGATTTCTTGGCCGGTGAAACAGCTGAGGTTCAAGCGAAAACAGAATCAACCAAAGCGTAATAGCACGCAGTAGTATAGAAAAACTCGCTTTCATGGCGGGTTTTTCTTTTGGGCCGAGAGGTTGCCAGAGTGGCTTGAGTATTCTATGCTTTTGATATGAAAACATCATCCAAAAAACCCCTTAAACAACGAATCGGCGCGCACGTATCAGCGGCTGGTGGAGCGAGCAAAGCGCCATTAAATGCTCAACTCGAAGGTTGCGAGACATTTCAATTTTTTGTCAGCTCACCACAGACATTTAAAGTGAAGGACGTCACCGAAGAAGAGGCTGTGAAGTTCAAAGAGAATTGTGCAGCAGTTGGCATTGATCCAGCGCATACATATGTCCATGCGTCGTACTTAATCAACCTCGCCTCGCCAAAAAACACGACGCGTCACGGTTCGATTTCGTTGATTCGGCGCGGGCTGGAAAGTTGTTCGCGTTTAGGAGTGCGAGCGATGATGTTTCACACCGGTTCAAGCACGGGTTATGAAGATAAAAATGAAGCGCTTGCAATTGCATCAAAGTCAATTGAGAAAATTTTGGACGGCTATAAAGGCACAACGATGTTGCTGATTGAAAATGCCGCTGGGAGTGGAAATACACTTGGCGCAAATTTTAAAGAAGTTGGGCAGATTTTGGATGGCGTTGCAAAGAAATATCAAAAATATTTGGGAGTGTGTATTGATACGCAGCATTCATTTGCGAGTGGATATGATTGGCGTGATAAAAAGGCGACAGACGCGGCATTCAAGGAATTCGACAAATATATTGGCCTGGATCGATTAATCGTTGTCCAAGTCAATGATTCAAAAGTGGAGTGTGGCGCGAATCGTGATAAACACGAGCATATTGCTGATGGGCACATTGGTGAGGTGGGTATGAAAAATATTTTGGCGCATCCAGCCGTCAAAGAAATGGACTTCTGTCTTGAAACACCATTTGAAGGCAGGGAAGCAGATATTGCGACACTGAAAAAAATTCGCGGGTAATAAAAAACCAGGCACAGAGCCTGGATTTTTTATAGTACACGATCCTCCGTCGTGTATTTGTACCCAGAGTGGGACTCGAACCCACAAGCCTTGCGACGGGAGATCTTAAGTCTCCTGCGTATACCAATTCCGCCATCTGGGCATAAATGTCCCAATAGAATAGCGCAACCGCTTAAAAAAATCAATATTTATGAGCTTTTCTTGCTTTTGCAGCGTTGTTTTATTATCATTCTCAAATGAGAGAATCACAGCAAAGGGGACTGCTCAGAAAAGAGGAGTTCGGAAAAGATGAGCGATTCAGCATTGGATTAAAGCATGAGCTTAGCACAGCCCTCGAGAAGGCTTTTCAGGTTGATTTTAATAGTGTTCGTGTTGAATTTCTATTACCAGAAGGAACAAAATTGAGAGAAGGCTTTATTATTCCGGATGGTTCTATCTTCCGCCTGTCTTTTTTGTCTAGTAACCCAGAAGTTGCTCCTCGGCATGTAGAGATGCGCCGAACAGTCGGTCGAGGCGTTGGTTGGGTGATGGATGTTGTTTCAGGAGATTTCTCAGAGAGTGAAAAAAAAGTAATTATAGAAATTGTTCAGAAGTATCGTTAGGAGCTGCCTAGTATCGTTATTTTTTGAGTAGCGCGATGCCGAGGTAGGAGAGTGGTGTGTAAACAACGCCCATGGCGATTTTGTACAGCCACCAGGTGAGAATCAGTTCACCGAGCGCGCCAGCTGAATAGACTCCAGCAAACGCAATCGTGTTCCACAAAACTGTGTCGAGAAATTGCGACCAAATATTGCTGAGGTTTGAGCGCAGCCAGAAAAAGCGGCCTTCAGAACCATCGACGCCACCGCCAATTTTTTTCTTGAGCGCGAAAAATGTAAACACATCTTGATATTCAGCAACAATAAACGCGACAACGGAGGCAATGCCCATCCGGGTTGTGACGGTGAAAAGTGTGTTGTAGCCGTCTTGCGCCCATAAGGAAGAATCAGACCACGGCAGCAATACGGAAATAACAGAAAACAGAATAAAAAGGATTGTTGCGATTGCACCGCCAAGGACAAACAAACGCGCGATTGATTTGCCGTATACTTCACCGATAATATCGGTCATGATGAAAACGATTGGGAAGGAGATGACGGCGACGGAAACATGCGTGCCAAATAAAAATGGCATGGTTTTGAGCCCGAGTGTGTTCGCTGCAATGAGTGCTGTGAGATAGACCGCGAATGCGATGAAGAGTTTTTTCAGGTCTTTGGGAGTGAGGTGCGTGAATTGAGTTGTCATAAAAAATAAAAATAAGCGAATACAATAATTCGAAACCGCACATTCAATTTACTCAAACATCGACCAGATTGTTTTGTATGAGGTGATTTTCATGCTGTGTATTGGAGCGGGGTCGTCAATGACGTTAAAACTCAGATGTTACCTATTCACTAGCGACTTTGCCATGATGCAAAATTGATACTGAATAGGAGCGATTCATAGAGGTCCTTTGACACTCGGCATGAACCGCCGTAAGCCAAGGGAGTCGTTTGGTGACTCAGCGCTTCTTGACGTATCCTCTACCAAGGAAGAGGCCAGGCTTCCACCTCTCATCGTCGCTGAAATCTGCTCCGAGGTGACAGGATCGTCCCGGGTACGGGCGCGTCTGCGAGTCTCCAGGGGCAGTATGGTCCGGATCAGGCCCGAGATCCAGCAGGCTCTCTCGCGCTGCGCGGACCCAGCTCAGGGACCGCATGGTGCTATTGTTTGGTACTGTCTTTGGTTCTATGTGACCTCCTTCCATCGCAATGATGAAAAATGGATTCTACGATCTATATATAACTAACCATACGAGTCTTGTTTTGTAAATAGAATATCAAAATGATAAAAACCACCTCAATGGGCGGTTTTTATTTTGGAGCGGGGTCGTCAATGATATCAGAACTGAGCTTACTCACCTTCACTCGCGACCTTCTTCATGAAGATCGACACTGAATATGAGACGTTTCGGATAATAGATAGTATCCGTAAGCGGAACGTCAACTCGCATGTTATGGTTATCGCTCCTGCCGGGCGGAGCAATATACCTTATAGCTATACGCTGCACTCAGCCAAAATGGCAGTAAGCTGAGAGCGATGATCGGTAAGCTACCGACCAAGCTTTGATCCAGTAGCGCTGCGCCAATATCCAAGAACGGGATCGTCGCTGTAACAGCGACCATTAAGGCGCGCAGGCGCAAGGCGCCCCTTACTTTCAGTAATATGAGGTGCAACGGCGCCAGCAGTAACTCACAGCCGATTACAAGGATCGTGCCAAGAATTAAGCCAGCCTCAATCTCCTCTTGAGTGATGGGCTTGCCCGCATACCCCTTGGACATGATGGCGAATACCAACCAGTACCCGCCATAGATCTGGAGAACAGACAATAGTCCGATGATCAGACAGATGGCGATTTGCATGGCATGCCACCAGCCTTGGTTACGGTCTTCACCAGTCGCTGGCCCTGCGTAGACGTTTGTCATGTGATTCCCTACTTTTGAAGGAGCGTCAATCCATGAACTACAGCACTACGCTGCACCTAGATTGACGAAAAAATATAACAAAAAAAGAAAAATAACACAACCCCTAAATTCAATATTTTCATTTGCAGCTTGTACCTTTTCGCTACCAGTGGGATTTTCCAGAATCAAAAACACCCAGTAAATAAAGGGTGCTTTTGTGATTTTATTTATCTGAGCGGGTAAGGAGAATCGAACCCCTATCTCAGCCTTGGCAAGGCCGTGTAATAGCCATTATACGATACCCGCAAATTGTCGCTCAAATGGAGCTAGACTACGATACCATAATGGGAAAATATTTCAAGCGTTGCACGTCGACGGCTTTGCTATTTTTAGGGTTGATTTTCCGAATAAAAACCAATATAATAATGGCGACAATGGTTATGTCGTGATAAAAAATTGAGTTATCTAACTAGATTATGCCTAAATATGATACGGCCCCACGAAAACGACCGGAATGGCATGCGGCAGTTGCCAATGATTTCGATAAAAGATTGGTTGATGCGGTAGCAGATACTACTGGGCGCTCAGGTAATCCATTTGAAATTGAAGACAAGAAACGACGTGTCCTACAGAAGCTTGGTGAGTATCATAGTACGCATGGTTCAGAAGCTCTAACTCTAACTCCGGAAGAGGTAGCCTTTCGAAACTTAAAAGAGACAGTGTTACAGATGTTTAATGAGCGTGAGATTCTTTCCACCGCAGACCTAGAGGTAAGCTACCCAAGTATTCCGGGTATGCCAGAAACGTTAGATCCTGACATAAAACAGCGTGTATTTGCTGACCCTGAAGTAGTTAGCCGAATACACGTTGCCTTAGAGCGTGGTTGGCGTAAGCATATTCTAGATTCGCTTACAAAGGTGGCTATAATGGGCGATTCATTAGATGAGTCTATGACAGTGTTGATTCAAAAAGCTACTACGGCCGGGCTTGATGCTGCAACGGCGAGGCAGTTAGTGCAAGGCCGTGATACTTTGGTAAAAGTGATTCCACTATTATTTAATCACCCAGATGTATCTGAAAGATTCGCCCGGATACTCAGTGAAACGCCCAGATTATCCGATGCAATAACAGTCATAAACGAAGATAAGAAGATATATGCGGAAGATCTTAAGGATAGGAGTGTAACGTATGACGGCGTATTGAAATACGTAGAAATGGTATATGCAGAAATTGAAGCTGCCGAAAGACAGCGTCTTGCAGAAATTGAAACCGCCGAAAGAAAAAGGCTAGACGGTATTCGTATAGCTGAGCAGGAACGTCTTGCAGAAATTGAAGCTGCAAAGGCAAAGGTAATTGCAGAAGCCGAGGCCAGGGCTACCGCCGAGCGGCAGGCATATATCCAGCAACACGAAGACGAATGGGGGAGGGCACTAAGTGCCATGTATATGGAGCGAGAAAAGTGGAAAGAATTTGGATGTCCACTTGAAGAAGTAACAGAGCGCATCGGTTGGTGTAAAGCATTGAGAGATAGAAACCTGCCATGGGATCTCTGGAAAAAATATACATGTCACCCGGATCAAATTGCGGATACCCCTTCACGCATAACTGAGGATACTAAGGTATATTATGGAGCAATATCTCCAGACCTATTTAGTCGCGTCGGCCATGTAGAAAGAATCATTATTGATGGCAATGAAATTCTAACACGTAAAATGCAAGTCGGTGGTAAAACCCCAGCTGAATTAGCCGCCGCGGTTGCTAATCAAATAGATTCTACTGGGATATTTTACGATCCAAATTTTACAACTTACCCCAACCATGCACAAATTACTATTGTGATTATCCGCGTCTCGGTTCTTTTAGGCGAGCGGGTTGCAGCGGATCGGTATGTAGGGGTTAATATGTCCGATGTATTAAAAGCTGCAGGCCAAGCTGGACTAATTGAATGCCCTTCCGAAGTGGCAGTACATTTAGCCATGTCCAGTAAGCATGATGAGGGCCCTTGGTTCGTACCGTCAAC
>JBIIKE010000002.1:0-34962 GCA_044233365.1 Bdellovibrionales bacterium
ATGCGGATCCTATGCTGCTGACCATTCTCGCCATTTTGATTGTTTTTGGCTTGGTCATGCTCAGTTCAGCTGGTGCAGTTAAGTCATATCAGGATTTTGATGATGCGTATTATTTGGTGAAGCATCAATTGCTCAATGGGGTGCTCATCGGTGGTATCGCATTTTACATCATGAGTCATATTGATTATCACTACTGGCGCAAATATGCTTTTCCGATTGCAGTTGGGACGTTGTTATTATTGTTCGCAGTTTTTTTGCCTGGCTTAGGTGAAGCGCGGCTTGGTGCTAAACGCTGGATTGAAATTGGCGGCTTTGATTTTCAGCCGTCTGAAATTGTGAAGCTGACTTTTTTGATTTATTTGTCCGCGTGGCTGGAAAAACATAATAAACGGATTCATGATCCGGCGTATGGACTTGCATCATTTGTTTTTATGTTGCTGGGATTAGTTTTGTTGATTGCTGTTGGACAAAAAGATTTAGGAACCATGATTGTTATTGGTGTGATTGCCGTCGTTGTGTATTTTGTTGGTGGCGCGCCAATGAAACATTTAGCATTGATTGCAGCTGGCGCGGTTGGTGGATTTTTATTTTTAGTATTGATTCCGGCATTCCGCTATCGCTTGAATCGCATTCTCGTATTTTTGAATCCAGACACGGTTGATAAAATGGGCGTTGGTCATCATGTGCATCAAGCGCTCATTGCAATTGGATCAGGCGGGATTTTTGGACTCGGCTTTGGCCACTCGCGCCAGAAATATAATTATTTACCAGAAGTCCATACCGATTCGATTTACGCGATCATTTCTGAAGAACTTGGTTTCTTTTTTGCAATCGGAATTATTTTTCTGTTCACGATTTTTACGATTCGCGCCTTGAAAATTGCATCGAAAGCGCCGGACCAGTTTGGTAAATTATTGGCGGTTGGGATCGCAACCTGGATCGGTTTCCAGGCTGTAGTGAATATTGCTGCGATGTTGTCGCTCTTGCCACTGACCGGTATTCCATTGCCATTTATTAGTTATGGCAGCTCATCGATGATCATGTTACTTGCATCTGTGGGAATTCTTGTTAATATATCGCGTCAGACGAAATTGAAATAATTATGAAAGTATTACTCGCCGGTGGAGGGACAATGGGATCAGTCGCGCCGTTACTGGCCGTGGTTCCGGAATTACAAAAGCGGGGACAGACGGTTGTATTTGTTGGGACGGTTGGTGGTCCGGAAAAAGAGGTTGTTGAAGCCATGGGCATTCAGTTTTTTGCGCTGCGCGCGGCGAAGTTGCGACGGTATTTCACTGCACGACATCTGTTGGTGCCGTTTGAGTTTGTGTTTTCGTTATGGCAGGCGCTGCGCGTGCTCAAAGCAGAAAAACCAGACGTGATTGTCAGTGCTGGCGGCTTTATTGCTGTGCCAGTGATTTTGGTTGGACGTTTGCTTGGGATTCCGAGTGTGATTCATCAGCAAGATGTTCGGCCGACGCTGAGCAATGTGGTGTGCGCGCGCTGGGCGAAAGTGATTACCACGACCTTTGAAGAATCAGTGTCGCACTTTGAAAAATTTGCGTCTGCACGGTGCACTGTTGAATGGATTGGTAATCCGGTGCGTGACTTGAGCGTCACGACCCAAACGATTGAAAAAAATCTTGACGCGTCTGTACCAACGGTGCTTCTGATGGGCGGTGGAACCGGTGCAACGGGGATCAATGAACTCGTTGACCAATCATTGTGCGATATTGCAAATGTCATTCATGTGACAGGCAAAGGCAAGCGCAGTGAAGTGGTCAATCATCCACGCTACCATGCATATGAATTCTTGAATGCGGAATTATTTGAAGCGCTCGCTCTCGCGACCGTCGTTGTGTCACGTTGCGGACTGTCGTCGCTTACAGAATTGGCAGCTTTGCGCAAGCCGGCGATTTTTATTCCAATGCCAGACAGCCACCAAAATGATAATGCAGCCCTGATTCAAAAATACAATGCAGGGATTGTGTTACCGCAGTCGTCATTGACACCAGCGTCATTAACATCGCAAGTTAAAATATTGTTAGATGATGCAGATTTTTGTGAAGCTATCGGCAGTCATTTGCATCAGCTGATGAAGTTACATGCAAACAAAAAATTTGTAGAATTGATTGAAAGCGTATAAGAGTATGACAAAAAATATTTTAGATAGCGCACAAAAAATCTATTGTATCGGCATCGGTGGCATTGGCGTATCAGCGCTTGCGCAATTGTTGCAGGCAGATGGCAAGCAAGTCAGCGGTGAGGATTTGACGGCGAGTAGTGTCACTGAGATGTTGCAAACAAAGGGGATTGCGGTTGCAATTGATTCGCGGGGTGAGGCTTTGGAATCCGCTGATTGCATTGTCTATAGTAGCGCTGTTCCAGAAAATCATCCGGCGCGGTCGATTGCTCGTGAAAAAGGAATTCTTGAGCTGCAATATTTTGATGCGTTAGGGCAGTACATGCAGCAATTTGAAACTGCGATTGCGGTCAGCGGAACACATGGAAAAACCACAACCACGGCGCTGATTGCGAATCTGCTTGTCGATGCTGGTTTTGATCCAACCGCAGTTGTGGGAAGTATCGTCAAAGAATTTGGTGACACCAATGCGCGCGCGGGTGGAGCAGACAAAAAATATATTGTTGTCGAAGCCTGCGAACATGAAGCGCACATGCTGAAACTGCACCCGACAATGATCGTCGTGACAAACATCGAGGCCGACCATTTGGATTACTATCGTGACCTTCAGCACATCACCGACACCTTTCAAGAATTTGTGAATCAGTTGCAGTCGCGGCCAGCGCAGGCGGTGGAACCGACTCTTATTGTGAATGCTGACGACCCGCGCGCCAAAGACTTAGAATTCGAAGGCAAGCGTATCTCTTTCGGAATTGAAGCAGTCGCAGATCTTCAGGCACTGAATATTGGTGTTGAAGCGGGTAGACAGTTTTTTACTGTGCATAATCATGACTATCTCCTGCATATTCCGGGCCAGTTTAATATTAATAATAGCCTCGCTGCAATTGCAGTAGGTAGGCAGCTTGGGATTTCTGAGGCGACAATTGCGGCGTCGCTCAAAAAATTTCATGGCACCTGGCGTCGCTTTCAAAAACTCGGTGAATTTCAGGGCGCGACTGTGATTTCAGATTACGCGCATCATCCAACTGCTGTTCGTGCAACAATTCGTGCAGCCAAAGAATTTTTTCCAAAGCGACGGATTGTTGCCGTCTTTCAACCACATCAACGTGCGCGCACCAAAGAGCTATTCAGCGATTTTTTAAATGCCTTTGTTGAAGCGGGCGTTGTGATTGTCCAAGAAATTTATGATGTGGCTGGTCGGGAAGAATCTGAATATGCGAATGTATCTTCGCAGCACATTGTTGATGCGCTCAAAGATATTGAGGGACAAGTTGCGGTGTTCACGCTGACCGCTGCTAAAACCCGCATGACGCTCGAAGAAATTGTTCAAGATGGCGACGTCGTGTTGGTGATGGGCGCTGGTGATATTTATCGGCTTGCCGAAGAGCTTGCTCAGAAAGAGTCTTGATGTTAGAGTGTTCGCTTCAATAATAATTGTTATGAATATCCCAAATTTGCAAGAAAACGTTCCGCTCGCACCATACACCACCTTTAAAATCGGTGGCCCAGCAAAATATTTTATTGTTGCAAAAACTTCTGATGAAATGGTGCAGGCAGTGAAAGAAGCGACAACTGCAAATATTCAGTGGATTGTGCTGGGCGGCGGATCTGACGTGTTAGTGTCTGACAAGGGATTTGATGGTCTCGTTATTAAATCTGAATTGCGTGAGGTTGTGATGAATGAAGAAACCGCCGAAGTGAGGGTCGGCAGTGGCGTTTTGCTTTCTGCCTTGATTCCTAAAACCATGAATGCAGGATTCGCGGGATTGGAGTATGCGATTGGTGTGCCAGCGACAGTCGGTGGTGCGGTCTGGGCAAATCTTGGTGCGCGTGGGTCTGATATTGCGCAGTGGCTGACAAATGTGACAGTGCTCACTCCAGAGGGTGAGAAAAAAAATCTGACCAACGAAGATTGTGCATTTGCCTATCGCGATTCAATTTTCAAACACGAAAAATTTATTATTGTCGACGCGACGTTCCAATTAACAAAAACTGACAAAAAAGTCACGTTCGCAAAAATGAAAGAACTGGCAGATCTGCGCAAAGACACGCAAGACGTTGGGGCAAAATGTGTTGGTTGTGTGTTTCAAAACCCGACTGATCAAACAACTGAAGCAGCAGCAAAACTGATTGACGATCTTGGGCTGAAAGGCAAGCAAATCGGTGGCGCCAAGGTTTCAGACATTCACGCAAATTTTATTATCAACACCGGCGACGCGACTGCCGATGATGTTGTGCAATTGATTTCATATATCAAACAACAGGTCCGTGATAAAAATGGTATTCAACTCCATGAGGAAATTGAGTATATTGGGTTTTAAAATTCCACTTCTTCTGCGTACCAACCACAGCGGTTGATATCCAAAAGAGGGGGGTTGGGACGGTGAACTCGCGAATGTGCAAGCCTACCGCCCCGGATGATCACGCGGCGACGGCCTCGGGGGCCATTCTGCCGACGACCTCAACCATCGGGTTGTCGTGACAGAACGAGGCCCTGATCAAGGGCTCGAACTGCTTGTGAGAACCGTCTGGTTGACGGATAACTCGCAGTGCCGTCATCTGGAGATCAACACAGGTCCAAAGGCAGCCGTCATTGGCCCCCTGAACCTGAAATACCTCGCCTGCCGTTATGAAGCCAAAACGCTTCATGGATCCTCCAATCGAAAATCGGACAGCATGATTGCCGCCGAAAGTGGCGACTTTTTACCATAAAAAAGCGGTTTTGTCAAACACAGCGCGTTGCGGTATACTGAACACATCCTCTAACAAATACACATAAATGATATGAACATCACAGCAAAGAATTTTGAACCGACAGACGCGATCAAACAATACATCGAAAAAAAATTCACCACCGCGCTTGAAGATCTGAATGGTGATGCGACGCATATCGATATTGAAGTCGACCGCCAAACGAAACACCAAAAAGGTGACGTCTTTCATGTGCGCGGTCATGTCCAAGTGACGCACGGTGATCTCTATGCCGAAGAAACGCAGGCTGATCTCTACGCCGCGATTGATATTTGCTGCGATGAATTACAACGACAAGTGCGAGATCGTAAAGGCAAGCGTCAAGCTAAAGAGCGCAAAGGTCGTAAAACTCGCCGCGCGCTTAAATCATTTTTTGGTTTTGGAAAAGATTAATTTTGTGAACATGAAAGAGGAGTGTCAATTAACCGCTGACGATTGCAATCGAATCAAAGTTGAATTGATGTCGGCGCTGTCAGGCCTTTTTGTCTATGCTGATACCGTGTCACTGACCGCGGCCAACCAACTCTTGCGCACAAACGTTGATCCAAAGATCTACAACACTGTCGCGCGCCTTAATCGTTATATTGATAAAAATCCAAAACGGATTCGTTTGCTCGCCGAAAAATTGGGCTATAGCGATTGGTTTTCTGAAGAAGCGCAATCAATTGTCGCGCCGGTTATCGACATCTATCAACATAGTTCGCACTACAATTTTGATACTGCTGATATTACTCGACATGATCTCGCGCAGTGTTATCTTGAGCTTCTGTCCATTGCCGCGCTCTATGATGATCAACTCCTTAAAGATTTTGCTACTGCGGTTTTTTCAATCCTGACACACGAATATATTCATTCCAACACGCAAGCCTTTCATCATCATCTCGGCGCGGAACAGCGCACGATACAACAATTACAAGAAGCTGTGCATCGTTTAGCGCGGCATGATGCTCGGTTACAGTATTCGCCACACATTCGAGGACATGAGCATGACGACATTATTGAACCAATTCATGCGCACATTCACCATAATAATGCACTCGCAGCATTGCGTATCCCACTCGCCATCACGCTGCACGACGCACTGATAGATTCCTATTCCATCGCGTATGGCGATCCGCAGTTCGTGCAACGTCACACGATTCATGATCGCGTGCATTTGCCACTTGAGCAAATACGCGGTACTGGTCTGGCTATGCACGTCCTTTTTGACCCCGAAACCAGCAGCGACCCTCTGCAATTTTTTCTCAACACTGACCTCCTCGACGCAATTCGCGACAATGGCTCAGCTGTCGGCGCGGTGATTGGAGTGCATGGTGACATTCAACTCCATCCAGAATACCTGAATGAACGTCACCACGAGCAGCCCATTGCACGCGTGCGTGTCAACCATGCTATTTTAGAGATTCAAAAACTACATCCTGACAGTGAGTTGACGCTTTTCGTCTGACAACATAGAGTATTGAGACTATGGCAACATTTCTTGAATCAATTTTTGGCGACGGCAATAAACAGGCAATTAAAAGCTATCGAAAAGACGTTGAAAAAATTAACAGCCTAGAATCAACGATTCAGGCATTATCCGACGACCAACTCCGAGCGAAAACGGCAGAATTTCAGGAGCGGTTAAAAGATGGCGAAGCGCTCGATAACGTGAAGCACGAAGCTTTTGCAGTTGTTCGTGAAGCAGCGTTTCGAACCCTTGGGCAACGGCATTATGATGTCCAGTTGATCGGTGGTTTAGTACTCCATTCTGGAGCAGTCGCTGAAATGCGGACTGGCGAGGGGAAGACCTTAACCGCAACAACAGCAGCCTATTTAAATGCGCTCACTGGGAACTCAGTGCACTTGGTCACAGTGAATGATTATTTGGCACGACGTGACAGTGACTGGATGGGTCAGGTGTATGGATTCTTAGGTCTGACAGTTTCTTGTATTCAAGCGAACAATAACGCGTTCATGTATGAGGCGGATATTGAAGCGGTGCGGCGTCAAAATGAAGAACGGCAAGCAGCGTTATCTGAGGCAGCTGAAGAGAATGGTACTGAAGGTTCTGGTTATGAAGCGTTGATTGTGGCTGATATGGATCATTTGCGCGTGGTGACGCGGCGTGAAGCCTATAGCGCTGATATTATTTTTGGGACCAACAACGAATTTGGTTTTGATTATTTGCGCGATAACATGGTGTTGAAACCAGAGGATCGTTCGCAAGGTGAATTAGCATTTGCCATCATTGATGAAGTTGATTCGATTTTAATTGATGAAGCGCGAACTCCGTTGATTATTTCTGCGCCAGCTCAAGACGCGACGCAACAATACTATGAATTTAGTCAGCTTGTTGCTGGACTCACACCAGAAGAAGATTTTGTAGTCAACGAAAAAGAACGTGCTGCGACGCTCACAGAAACTGGTATCACTAAAGTTGAAAAATTATTGGGCGTGGAAAATCTCTATGTCCAAGCCGGCATCAGAACAGTGCATCATATTGAACAGGCCTTAAAGGCCCGCGCGTTATTTTTGAAAGATAAAGAATATGTCGTGCAAGATGGTCAGGTGATTATTGTTGATGAATTTACAGGCCGGATGATGCATGGCCGGCGCTATTCAGAAGGCTTGCATCAAGCAATTGAAGCCAAAGAAGGACTTGCAATTCAACAAGAGTCCCAAACGCTCGCGACAATCACGTTGCAAAATTATTTTCGGTTATATGGAAAACTGTCCGGTATGACCGGAACAGCTATGACCGAAAAAGAAGAATTTTTCAAAATTTATTCGTTAAATGTGGTGGCGATTCCGACGCATCGCGAAAATATTCGTACAGATTTTTCTGATCGGGTGTATAAAGACCAATCTGCGAAATACAAGGCCGTGATTGAACGTGTGAAGGAATTGCATGAGACTGGTCAGCCAATTTTACTTGGAACAGCAGCAATTGATCAAAATGAATTAATGGATCAGTTGTTAACTAAGGCTGGTATTCCGCATGAGATTTTGAATGCGAAAAACCATGAACGAGAAGCTGAGATTATTGCACAAGCTGGAAAATTGGGCGCGGTAACAGTTGCGACGAATATGGCAGGCCGTGGTGTTGATATTATTTTGGGTGGGAATCCAGTAAATATTGATGAGCAGCGAAAAGTACGAGAGCTGGGTGGCCTCGCTGTAATTGGAACCGAGCGACATGAAGCACGTCGAATTGACAATCAGCTACGTGGTCGCGCTGGTCGCCAAGGTGATCCAGGTTCGTCTCAGTTTTATGTCTCGATGGAAGATGGATTGATGCGCATGTTTGGTTCAGAGCGGATGCAAAGTTTAATGGACCGAATGGGCGTTCCAGATGATATGCCGATTGAAAATAAAATGGTGACCCGATCCCTGGAGACGGCGCAGAAAAAAGTCGAGTCGCGCAATTTTGATATCCGCAAACATTTGGTTGAGTATGATGATGTTGTCAACAAACAACGCACGACAGTCTATCGCCGCCGCAATGAATTGCTTGATGCAGAAAGTCCAGCAGTGATTGAATTGGTGCGCGAGATTTTAAAAAGTGAGATGGAATATATTGTCTCGATGCACACGAACCGTGAAGACGTCGATGCCAGTGGATGGGATTTTGCAGCACTTGCAAAAGAAGCGAGTGGTGTATTACACATACCTGAAGATGTCGTGAAGTCGACTCTCGAAAAAATTGTTGCAGACTCAGGTGATAAGTTGGGTGAAGCCCAAACACGGACAACGTTGATTGAGCATTTAGAAGCGATGGCGAATGACGCGCTATCAAAAGCGGCGGAAGCTGTTGACTCAATAGTGCTTGGAAATGCGCTTCGTCAAATGTATTTACGGGTGATTGATGTGTTGTGGATTCAGCATCTCGACGAAATTGAATTCTTGCGTGATTCGATTAACCTTCGTGGGTATGGTCAGCGCGATCCGCTTGTGGAATATAAACGTGAATCATTTGAGTTGTTTGAAAATTTATTAGCCAGTATTCAAAAGCAAGTTGTTGCACAATGTTTTCCAGTTGCGGCACAAGCTCAACATTTTGTTGATGCGCATGTGCATGAAGAAACCGAACTTCCAGCCAACGCTCAATACTCCGCACCAGATAAAGAAATGCAATCGAGCAGTGATGTTGCAGCAGAAGCGCCAAAAGGGAAGACTGTCGTGTCACATGAGCCAACCAATGACGAAGGTGAGAAAATTGGGCGCAATGATCCGTGTTATTGTGGATCAGGCAAGAAATATAAAAAGTGTCACGGCGCCGCGTAATCGCATTGAGTGTTACGCGAGAAAAATTCGTTGAGTCGTTATTTTTATAAACCCGTCTTTTTCGAGTGCAGTGATCACAGTTTTTAGCCAGGGAAGGCGAGTCGAATCAAAATCCGGTTGAATGGCTTTTCCAATTTGATTGAGCGTTGCGCCATTTGGTGTTGTGTGGAGAAATTTCAATATTTTGCCACGCCAAATGCGACGCGGCTGTCCAAAATACTGCTTCTCTTTGACGACGGTTTTATATTTCAACAATTCTTTCGGCGCAGTTTGAATCTCTGGAAATGATGTGCAGATCTTTTGCATTGGGCAGCTGTCACATTTTGGTTGACTGGCAGTGCACACCAGCGCACCAAACTCCATAATCGCCTGATTAAAAATCCAGATCCGATCTTTGCGCGGCAACAATGCTGTCATTAAATCCCAAAATTCTTTTTGGGTTGTTTCAGGCAATTCACGAAACCCTAAAAAAATCCGACCAATGACGCGCTCAACATTTGTATCGACCAGTGGCGTCTTCAGCTCAAAGGCAAAACTTGCAATCGCGCCAGCAGTGTATGGCCCGATTCCTGGAAGTTTCTGCAGACCTTCAATTGTTTGGGGAAATTTGCCGCCCAACTCATGTGTCACCACCTGACACGCTTTTTGTAGATACAGTGCGCGGCGGTTATATCCAAGTCCTTGCCACAGCGCAACCACATCGGCTTGTTTTGCTGTCGCCAAATCAGCAGCTGTCGGAAACCGTTTCAAAAATGCATGATATTTTGGAATGACTCGATCCACTTGCGTTTGCTGCAGCATCATTTCTGAAACGAGAATTGCGTACGGATCACGCGTTTGTCGCCACGGCAAATCTCGTGAGGCTTGCTTGAACCAGCTGATCAGTTGTTTTTGAAAAAATTGACGATCTCTGGAAGAGGGTGACTTCATAAGGATTGAGAATAGTGCTATCATACAGACAATAGAATAAATAACAAATACCCTATGTCATCAATTCCAATGCAACGTAAAAAACGCTGGTATAAACGACCAAGCGTCATCATGCTCGTACTTTTACTTATTTTTGCTTTTGGTGGAGGCGGCTTATACGCTTCTGGCGCATTCAAGCCATCTCTCACGCAATACGACTACCTCAAAGAAACAGTGAAAGTTGAAAAACGAACCGTGAGTAAAACTATTACAACCAGCGGTACAATTGTTCCAGATTATTCTGAAAAAATTCTCGCAACCGGAACAGTAGAAGATCTTCCAGTGAGTGTTGGCGACGATGTGAACACAGACGACACATTGCTCGAAACAAATGCACAAACAGTGAAGGCGCCGTTTGATGGTCGTGTGACTGCGATTAATACAGCAGAAGGTGCAACAGTCTCAGCGGTCGCTCCAGCGATGGAATTTTCCTATCGCTCGAACCACATTGAGTTTTTTGCCTCAGAAAATGAAGTGATTGATTTGAAAAAAGATCAAAAAGTCACATTCACCATTCCGTCGTACAATAACGGGAAGGATGAATTTGAAGGCGTAGTATCATTTGTTGATATCAAAAAACAAGAAGCGGCAGCAGCAAGTGTCGGTGGTTCAGCAGAAACAGGATATTTGGTGAAAGTATCAATGAATGAATTACCAGAAGCGTTGCGAAAAGTATTTGGACTGACCGTTGATATGACAATTAAAGTTGGCAGTATTGATAATGTTGCGGCAGTGGAAGCTGGTGCGATTCAATACACAGAAGACAATAAAGCGTTTGTGTATCTTCCACCGACAATTGATGATGCATTTGCAGCATCAGCGACAGCCGCATCAGACATCACAACTCTGTTGAAAAAACAAACAGTGACTGTTGGTTTCCGTGGAGATAGTTATGTCGAAATTACTGATGGATTAGATATCGGCGACAGTGCGTTGTTGTATGTTCCGCAAGTAAAAAGTAGTTCACCATTCGGTAACTAGACGACCATGGCAAAAAAAACAATGCATCGCGGAAAAGCGCACAAAGAGCGCGTTTCTGAAGCCTCAGTGCCAATTATTGAGGTGCGAAATTTAAAAAAAACCTATTGGAATGGGGACGTGGAAATTCCTGCTGTTCGCAGTGTTGATTTAACAGTAGAAAAAGGAGATTTTCTTGCAATCATGGGGCATTCTGGTTCTGGAAAATCCACGCTCATGAATCTTCTTGCGTTTTTAGATGTTCCAACATCCGGGACATATGAATTCGGTGGGGAGAGTATTGAAAATTTTGATGAGGATTATTTAGCTGATTTGCGAAATGCAACGATTGGATTTGTTTTTCAACAATTTCATTTATTGCCTCGAACCTCTGCGCTCGACAATGTCCGTTTACCATTGCAATACGCCGGCGTGTCAAAGCAAGAGCAAATTGAGCGGGCAGTCGAAGCTCTGAAAGTTGTGGGTCTAGCGGATCGAATGGATCACAAGCCGAATGAATTGTCTGGTGGACAACAACAGCGTGTGTCTATTGCGCGCGCGTTGGTGAATAATCCGATGCTCATTTTTTGTGACGAACCAACGGGCAACTTAGATTCAACAACATCGCATGAGATTATGGAAATGCTGACAGCGCTGCATGAAGAAGGTAAGACGATTATTATGGTGACACATGAAGACGATGTTGCGGCATACGCGCAAAAAATAATTCGCATGAAAGATGGGGTAATGGTATGACAATGATTTTCGTATACATTCAAACAGCGCTCAAGCAGCTGCTCAAAAACAAAGGTCGTTCTGTGTTGACCATGCTTGGTATTATTATCGGTATCGGTTCAGTCATTTTTATTTTGACGATCGGACAAGCCGCGAAAGGATTTTTGCTCGGACAAATTACAAAGTTTGGCACCAACGTGATTGAAGTTGCGCCTTCAGGTAGCTTCGGTCCATTTGGTGGTTCAGATGATGCGGTCTTGACCGATGATGACGTTAAAGCCGTAGAGACATCAAGTCTTCTGCCAGAAATTACAGGTATTTCCGCTGGCGACTCGAGTGTAAGTCGTGAGCTCACGTATCAAAATGAATCCGCGCAAGTCTCTATTTTTGCGGATCGCCCAGAAGTTTTCTCGGTTAATAATTATAAAAATGTCGCTGGTCGATTTTTTAACACATCTGACATGCAAAATAACGCGCGTGTTGTTGTGGTTGGCGAAGGGCTTGCAGAAGAGTTATTTGACTCAGTCCAAAATGCTGTTGGAAAAGAAGTGAAAATTGGTGATGCGTTATTTACGGTTATTGGTGTTTCAGAAGACGCGGCTCTCGGGCCCGGCAGCTTTGGCACAGAAGTAGTGTACGCACCTCTGACAACAATCCGTCAGCTATTCGTTGAGCAGGATAAACAAAAAGAAGTCACTTTCATGTTGGTGCAATTTGAACAGGGAACAAACGTTGAATCATTTAAAAATCGACTCAACTACGTTATCACAGAAAACCATGCCTATTTCAAAGAAAATCCAGATCAATTAACAGTTGTGTCGCGTGAGCAGGCCCTCGGTATTTTCACAACCATTCTCGTCGGTATTCAAGCCTTTATTTCTGCAGTTGCTGCTATTTCTTTGATGGTTGGTGGTATTGGAATTATGAATATCATGCTGGTGACAGTCAAAGAGCGCACGAAAGAAATTGGGTTGCGTAAAGCCATTGGCGCGAAAAATGCTTCAATCCTCATTCAGTTTTTGGTGGAAAGTGTTGTGCTAACAACGATTGGCGGATTGATTGGTGTGGCACTTGGATTGTCATTGTCTGGCCTTGCAGTCCTTGCGGCAAATATTTTGCAGCCAGATTGGGGAGTGCAGTTTGTTGTTGTGCCAAGCGCGATTCTCTTGGCGTGTGGGACAGCGGCGATTGTTGGGTTGATTTTTGGAATTTATCCAGCATATAAAGCATCAAAATTGCATCCAATTGAAGCACTTCGATATGAATAATAGACCGCATTCAAGAATGGCTTTCGTTCAGTTCTTTTCAACGACCGCGCTGCGCTGGACGGCAAGTCTGCCGTCGTCACGCAGCAAACGTCGCTTCAAAGACTCAACTCCACCATTCTATGGTCTTGTAGCAGTGTTATTCATTGCTTTGTTGCTTTTTCCAACAAGCGCATTTGCAAAAACAGATGATGTTACGAAGCCAATAAAGAAAGCTAGGTATTCCGATTTTGCAGAGGTGTTGTATTCGCCAAGCGCGACAGTGCAAGATGTTCCAAGCGGAAAATTTTTGTATCGCCGTAATCCAAATACCCAGCGCCCAATTGCATCGATTTCAAAGGTGATGACAGCGCTCGTTTTTTTAGAGTCAAAACCGAAGATGAGTGATCGCGTGTTGTATCAACAGGTGAGTGATCGAATTGGGGCGACAGTCCCGGTGCGTAGTGGTGAGTCGCTGACAAAAAAACAGGTGCTAATGGGAACACTCATGCCATCAGCAAATAATATGGCAGTAACACTTTCTAAAAGCACGAAGATGTCGGAGAAAAAGTTTATTGCAGAAATGAATGAACGCGCACAAGAAATTGGCCTGACAAAAACACAGTTTGTAGAACCAACGGGCTTGAGCACACGGAACGTTTCAACAGCGGATAATGTGTCGAAGCTCGCGCGTTATGCCTTTGCAAAATATCCAAAACGCTTTCAGGAAGCAGCTCATTCACAAGTGTATTCATACACTATTGCGAACTCTGGGCGGCGAATGAATTTGTATTCAACAAATAAATTTGATGGTCACGGAACGTTAGAGCTCGTCGCTTTTAAAACTGGATACTTACCAGGAACCGCCAATCGAACCTTGGTCGCGCAAATAAAACAAAAATCAACCGGCAATGAAGTTATTGTCACACTGCTCGGTAATGCATATTACGGCACGATTTTTGATGAAGCCGAGCGCCTCGCGAATTGGTCGTTTGCGAATTATAATTTTCCGGAATAATCAATGACAGTGCTTTACAGGCAGTCTCTCTCAAAACCCGACGCTCGCGGAGCTCGCTTACGGGAAGATCTGCGATCTTCTTATTGTTTTGAATAGAGACTATCCTGTTCGCACCTACCTCTAAATTATGAAACAAGTTATTGTTCTGTTGCCAAATATTCATTCAACGCATAATGTTGGGTCGTTTTTTCGGACTGCTGATGGAGCGGGTGTTAGCAAAATCGTATTATCAGGCTTTACCGCGCGACCAGATCAAAATGAAAAAATTGGAAAAGTCGCACTGGGAGCAGAGCAAACAGTTGATTGGGAGTATATTGAATCACCACTGGATGCGATTGAAAAATATCGCGCTGAGGGGTTTCAGATTATTGCGGTTGAACAAACCGCAGAGAGTGCTGATTATCGGGAAGCAAAATACGCAGAAAAAGTTCTATTGATTTTTGGAAACGAACGCACGGGTGTGCCAAAAGAAGAATCAGAAGCAGCTGATTTTGCGGTTCATATTCCGATGCACGGGCAAAAAGAATCACTCAATGTCTCAATTGCGGGCGGCGTGATGTTATATCACGTGTGTGATTAGAAGAAGTTTGCTATACTTTTTGTATGAATTGGCTCGCTGCAGTGATTATTGGACATTTGCTGAATGCGCTCGGGTTTGTGCTCAACAAAGCCGCGCTGACAGTGTCGATTAAAAATCCGAAGACGTTTACGTTTTATATCGGATTTCTAGGTGCCGTCTCGGCAGTGTTTTTGTTTTTAGCGCCCGGCTTTCCACAAGTAGGGATTATTTCAGAATTGCTGATTGGCGGCGTTTTTTTCATGCTCGCGCTCTATTGTTTTTTAGTCGCGCTGTCTGGGTCTGATACTTCTCGTGTCGCACCGTTTATTGGCGCACTGGTCCCAATTTTCACATTCGTCTTTGAATATTTTTGGATTGGAAATTCGTTATCGCGTGAATTACTTATCGCATTCGTCGTGCTCATCATCGGAACGATTATCGTCACTATCGACATTGATGCAGAAAAAAATCGCAAAGGAACATCAGTCAACTCGAAAGTGAATACACAGGCATGGATATACGGAACCATTGCAGCAGCCTCGTTTGGCCTATCATTTGTCGCCAGCAAATTAGCATATGACGCGCTGCCGTTTTGGAACGCATTTGCCTGGATGCGCATTATTTCTTTTGTCGCCGTTCTCGCATTTTTACTATTTCCTGGGATTGCGAAAGATGTCTGGAATTCTCGAAAAATATTCACTTCAAAAGCCGGCGGAATTTATCTTGGCTCGCAAGCCGTTGGTGCCGTCTCATTTATCTTTATTAACTACGCGATTTCAAAAGCGTCAGTGTCATTGGTGAATGCGATGCAAGGAATTCAATATGCGCTTCTGATCGTGCTTGTGCTCGTCGGTCATGTTGTCGCTCCAAAATTGGTGCAAGAAGCGATGAGTAAAAAATCACTTGCCCTCAGAAGTGTCGGAGTTGTCGTGATTTGTGTTGGTATCGCACTGGTGTCGCTCAATCAATAATATGGACAAGCAGTTTCCGGATGATTTTTTGTGGGGAGCAGCCACGAGTGCGCATCAAGTGGAAGGTGGAAATATTCATAATCAGTGGTGGGCCTGGGAACAACAAAAAAACCATGTCAAAAATGATGAGCAATCGGGAAAGGCAACAGATCATTACAATCGCTACGCAGAAGATTTTTCTCTGGTTGAAAAAATGGGTCACAACGCGCATCGACTGTCTATTGAATGGAGTCGGATTGAACCAGTCGAAGGGGAATGGAATGACGAGGCGCTCGCACATTACGGTGAAGTTTTAGAGGATTTGCGCAAAAGACATATGCAAACAATGGTGACGTTGTTTCATTTTACACTCCCGAATTGGGTCGCGCAGCAAGGCGGGTTTGAAAATAAAAAAACCATCGAGGATTTCACGCGCTTTGCAGAAAAAGTCGCGCACGAAATCGGAAGTCTTGTCGACATCTGGTGCACCATTAATGAGCCAAGTGTTTATACGTCAATGTCATATATCTATGGGATTTGGCCACCGCAGCAATATCTACAGGTCTATACTGGTTGGCGTGTGCTGAATAATCTCGCACATGCGCATAATCAAATCTATGCTCGACTTCACGATATTCTTGATACACCAGAACAACGCATTACAGTTGGTATTGCAAAAAACATGATTGATTATGAACTTGCACCAGAGCACAATACGCGCAAAAATCGCCTCGCTATGAAAATTCGCGATTATATCTGGAATGATTATTTTTTTGCGCTCACAAAAAAACACCACGACTATATTGGAATCAATTATTATTTTCATCAGCGCTTGAGACCAAAAAATTTTTGGCAACTTGAACCAACGCCGACCAATGAACTGGATGTTGAAACCAGTGATCTTGGCTGGGAGCTCTATCCGCAAGGGCTGTATAATCTTCTGATGCGACTCAAAAAATACAACCTCCCGATCTACATCACCGAACATGGTCTAGCTGACGCGACTGATTCACACCGACCGCACTATCTCATCCAATCGCTCGTCAAAATGCACCAAGCCATTGAAGACGGTGCTGACGTTCGCGGCTATTTCCATTGGTCATTGCTCGACAATTTTGAATGGCACGAAGGATTCACTCCGCAATTCGGCCTCATTCACATTGATTACGACACATTCAAGCGTACATCACGGAAATCCAGCAAGCTCTACGCAGATGTGATATACTCAAATAGAATTTCACAAACACTTCTTGATCAGTATGGCTCGAAAAAAATCGAAACAAAAACCTCTTAATCAATCTTGCTGGGCAATTGCACGTCGTCACGTGCTGAGAACAGAGTTGATTATCCTTTATATCATTCTTATTTTGATTGGTGGGTACATTGCATTGGCTAACCGCGAGCATCGTGACGATTCGCAAATTACCTATGGCATTACCTTTAGCACAAAATATAGTAAAGAACTCGGAATTGATTGGCGTGAAGCCTATCTCGCGTTGCTGCAAGACATGAATATTGATCATCTTCGTATTCCGGTGTATTGGGACGAAATCGAGCCAGAGCCAAACGGTGAACTCCAGCTTGATGACGTGCAATGGATGCTCGACCGTGCCAAAGAAAATGATGCCAAGATCATTCTTGCAATTGGTGAACGGGTTCCGCGGTGGCCAGAGTGCCATCCGCCAGAGTGGGCAAAACAACAATGGCCTGCTGATCGAGAAGCAGCTGAGCTTTCGATGCTTGAGCGACTCGTTGATCGTTTTCGAACAAATAGCGCTATCGTGGTCTGGCAAGTTCAAAATGAACCGCTACTCTCTACATTTGGTGAATGTCCACTCAGATCAACTGAACACATTGCTCGTACTGTCCAAGTTGTTCGCAGTATTGATGATACTCGGCCAATCATGATGACTGACAGTGGTGAGCTTTCCACGTGGGTTGGTTTGACTGATATCACTGATGTACTCGGTGTGAGTATGTATCGTGTTACGTGGAATCGTTTTCTGGGATATTTTTATTACACCCTCCCGCCAGAATATTATTCAATCAAAGCCCGTGCAATTCGCCCGTTTGTTGATGATATTATTATTAGCGAACTCCAAGCTGAACCATGGCCACCTGGCAAGTCAATTACGGAAACTTCACTGGCTGAACAATACACATCAATGAATCCAAAACGTTTTCAACGCAATGTTGATTATGCACAACGAACTGGATTTACTCAGATCTATTTGTGGGGCCCTGAATGGTGGTATTATTTAAAAACGAAACATAATGATCCAGCAATGTGGGATACGGCCACTCAGTATTTTCAATGACCTATGAATGAGATTTTTTTTAATGTCAGCATCATGTTGATTGCCGGCACAATCGCCGCAACAATTGCCAAGGCCCTGAAGCAGCCAATGATTCCAGCGTATATTTTATCGGGTGTTATTATTGGCCCGCCCGTGCTCGGCTTGTTTCATAATGACGAGATGCTTCATACACTCTCAACATTTGGTATCGCATTTCTGCTGTTCTTAGTTGGCATTGAGCTTGATTTACGCGTTTTTCGGAAAGTTGGTAAAGTTGCAGTGATTGTGTGCTTGATTCAAATGACTGCCGCAGTCGGGATTGGGTATGTGTTTATTCGTTTCTTGGATTTTGATGTAGTCACATCATTGTTTATTGCTCTGGCACTTGCATTTAGTAGTACTATTCTGGGAGTGAAAATGATGGCAGAGCGGAAAGAGTTGGATACGTTGTATGGGCAACTTGTGATCGGTATCTTGTTAACACAAGATATTCTTGCGATGCTGACACTGATTTTTATTCCATTGTTATTAGCAGGGAACCTTCAGGGCAGCGATGCTTTTGGTGCAGTTGCAGCAATTATCGGTAAAGCAATTGCGTTAACAGTTTTTGCAGTCGCGGTCTCACAGTTTATTTTACGATACCTTTTCCGATTTTTTGCGCATACATCAGAATTATTATTTCTCGGTTCAATTTGCTGGTGTTTGTTTGTTAGCATGCTGTCAATTCTCCTTGGATTTTCAGTGGAGGTTGGTGCGCTCATTGCAGGTGTGAGCTTGTCCTTTATTCCATACAGCATTGAGATCGGGAATCGCATTAGCTCATTGAGAGATTTTTTCTTACCATTATTTTTTGCAACTCTTGGTGGACAACTGCTCTTTGATTCATTCGTAGAATATATTATCCCAACCATTGTGATGGTGTTGATTGTATTATTTGTTACACCAATTGTTGTTACATGTACATGGTTGATTTTTGGGTATCGTACGCGCACTAGTTTCATGGCTGGTATGGCGCTGGGTCAAATTAGTGAATTTTCTTTTGTCTTAATGGCTGTTGGTTTTACGAATGGAGCAATTTCACGTGATGTCATTGCGTTGATTGCATTAGTTGGTCTGATTAGTATGACAGTCTCTACGTATATGATGGAATATTCAGACACGCTCTATACAAAATTTCGTCCGTTGCTGAAAAAATTTGAACGCAAAAAATATGCGAATAGTTTAGAAAATATTAGTCAAGAAATGAAAAACCATGTTGTCATTTTTGGATTTCATACCATGGGACAACGGATCGCGCGATTGATCACAGATGTCAATGATCAGTCATTGTTAATTATCGATCACAATCCTGATGTTATTCGAGCATTGACCAGTACGTCATATAATTATTTATATGGCACCATGAGTGATCATGAATTATTACAGCATGCACATCTTTCTGAGGCTGATTCTATTATTTCAACTGTTCCAGATCGTCGCTCAAATTTAGCATTACTGAATTACGTCCACGATAATAAAATTAAAGCGACTGTTATTGTTACTGCGTTTCATGTCAATGAAGCGCTTGAATATTATGAGCTTGGTGCACATTTTGTGATTTATCCAACTTTAATTGCAGTTGATGCAGTTGCTGATGTTTTGCAAAATCGTCATCATGCGCAACGGAAAACGCACATTAAAGAACTGCGGAATATTTTAAAAGAATCTCACGCTCTATGAGGTCTATCCTCCTCCTTTTGGGATTTTTTGCTGGCGTCGCTGTTCCAGCTGGATTGTTTTTGTATCACTTTGTTCCCAGCTCAATGAACAATGAGCAGGTTCAGTGGTTAATTGGTGGTTTGGTCATCGTTCCTGTGCTGGTGGCATTTATTGGTGGTGTGGCATTGTTTTTTCAAACACAAACCTATCACTATATACCGTTGCCTGGAGAAGATGATGAGAGAGACGATGAAGAGAATATGCACCTTCCTTCTTCAACAAAACAATCAGTTGTGCGGGAGCATTCACCACTTGAGTCATTTATCCGCGCGCGAGTTTTGGCTGTGTGTGAAGACGTCGAGGCCGCAGTTATTCATCAACCGTTGATTTATCAAACGACTGTGTATACGCAATTTTCCGCCTATTTGCAACAGCAACAAGAATTTTTGCGGGCGGGATGGACAATGCAATTCGGCTTACGTATTACCGAACCGCATCAATTACGGTTGGTGTATGAATTTTCTGATGATGAATTTTTAGCCGAGTGTGAAGGTATATTTGATTGCGTTGCGTCATATGGCGCAGTTCAACATTCCGTGCCACTGACAACTGAAGAAATGGGTCAGGCAGCAGTTGAACCGCATTTGGCACCGCCACTGATCGGGATGCCTGGCGTGATGCGTTTGCGATTGAAGCGCTTTGAGGCTGGTGGGCCATGGCTGATTACAGGGCTCTATGATACTGTCCGCGGTTTACAGATGGGCGAACCCGTTGTATAGTAGACCCATATTTATTGAGTATTTTTGGCTTTTTTATGAGTGCAGAATTTGATATTGACGACATTATTTCATTGTCAAAACGGCGTGGCTTTGTGTATCCGTCTTCAGAAATTTATGGTGGCTTTGCAGCAGTGTATGATTACGGTCCATATGGCGTTGAGCTCGCCAATAACATTAAAGCAGCGTGGTGGAAAGCAATGGTGCAAATGCGCGATGATATTGTTGGATTGGATTCATCGATTTTTATGTCCCCAAAAATTTGGGAAGCCAGTGGACATGTCAGTGGTTTTTCTGACCCAATGATTGAATGCCGTGAATGTCAAACACGGTCTCGTGTCGATCATCTTCTTGAAGATATTGGCGTCGTTGCAGATGAAAAAATGTCAGCCGAAGAAATTACGGAGTTGGTTCGCGCGAATGAGTCAAAAATCAAATGCCCGAAATGCGGTGAGCAAAATTTTACTGATGTGAAAAAATTCAATTTGCTTGTTGAAAGTAATCTTGGAGACTTTAGCGGAGAAGGGAAAGATCCGGTGTATTTGCGTGGTGAAACGTGTCAGGGAATTTATGTGAACTATAAAAATGTTCTCGATTCTTCACGTGTGAAAGTTCCATTTGGTATCGCGCAAATTGGAAAAGCCTTTCGAAATGAAATCACAGCGCGACAATTTATTTTCCGCACTCGTGAATTTGAACAGATGGAGATGCAATATTTCACAACGCCAGATCAAGAAATGGTGGAATATGAAAAATTACGGCAGGCACGATGGCAGTATTATTTGGATTTAGGAATTACGCCCGAGAAGCTGAAATGGCATAAGCATGAAAATTTAGTGTTCTACGCGAAAGAAGCCTATGACATTGAATATGAATTTCCATTTGGGTGGAAAGAGCTAGAAGGAGTTCATGCGCGTGGGAACTATGATTTAACACAACACTCTCAGCATTCAGGACAAGATTTACAATACATGGATCCACAAACGAATGAGAAATATTTGCCACACATTGTAGAAAGCTCAGTTGGTGTTGGTCGTACGATGCTTATGGTGTTGTCCGATGCCTATACAGTTGAAAAAACAGATGGTGGAGAACGAACCGTGATGAAATTTAGTCCAAAACTTGCGCCAGTGAAAGCTGCGGTATTCCCGTTAATGCGCAATAAGCCGGAGTTAGTGAGCAAAGCGCGTGAAGTGTATGACATGCTCAAGCCGCATATGATGACTGAGTTTGATGACAACGGAAACGTCGGTAAGCGCTATCGTCGTCAAGATGAAATCGGAACTCCATATTGCGTGACGATTGATTTTGATACGCTCGAAACTGGCAACGTGACGGTGCGTGATCGCGATACAATGGAACAACAGTCGATTGCTATCAACGAACTGACAGCGTGGTTGCAAGAAAAGATAAATGGTTAATTGATATAATCTGCATATGATGAAACAGGCAAAATTGAAAAATGGTATTCCGGTGATTATTGATCGGATGGAAGGCACAAAAGTCGTGACTGCGTATGTCTTGTTTTCTGTCGGCAGCCGCCATGAAACAAAGCGTACTAACGGCATTTCACATTTTCTTGAACACTTGTTTTTTAAAGGCACAGAAAAGCGACCGTCGACATTGATTCTCAGTCGCGAATTGGATGGTGTTGGCGCTGACTTTAATGCGTTCACGGGTAAAGATTACACTGGCTATTATGTGAAATTGGATTCGCGTCACACAACACTCGCGCTTGATATTCTTGAAGACCTCTTGTTTCATCCATTGTTCGAGGCAGAAGAAATTGAACGTGAGCGGGGAGTGATTATCGAAGAGATTAATATGTACGAGGATAATCCAATGTCGATTGCTGATGAGCTTTCAGAACAGCTGTTATTTGGAGCGGACCACCCACTTGGATACCGTATTGCAGGGCCAATTGAAAATATCAAACGAGTGACGCGCAAAGAAATTTTGGATTATCGCACAGAGCATTATCACCCTGGTTCAATGGTGATTGTGTTGACGGGTGACGTGCCGAACAATGCTCTGGCGCAACTCAATACATTATTTGGCAGCACAACACACGCCAAAAAGAAATTACGCTCACCAAAAAAATTCGTCTTTACACAAAAACAACCCCGGATTCAGATTGAAAAAAAATCGACAGCCCAAGCGCATCTGTCACTGGCTTTTCCTGGCCCGGCGCATCGTGCCAAAGATGAATTGCCAGCGAAACTTCTTTCAACGATTCTCGGTGGGAGTATGAGTTCGCGTTTGTTCATTAATATTCGTGAGCGGATGGGTTTGTGTTATTACATTGGTAGCAATGTTTCGCCATATGCTGATCAAGGTGCATTTGCGATTTTTGCTGGCTTTGATCGAACGCGTATTAACGATGCGATCACCGCAATTGTGAATGAGGTGCGTTCTATTCGTGACAATGGTGTAACCGAAGAAGAGCTTGCACAAGCCAAAGAATATATTCGAGGGAAGATGAGTATTCGAATGGAAGATTCAGAAAATGTTGCGGGATTTTGGGGGCAACAATTTTTGCACGCACGCAATTTACGTTCACAAGAAGAGTTTAGTCGCGCACTGGAAAAAATCACCGCGAAAGATTTGAAAAAATTTGCCCAAAAATATCTCAAACAAGAATTTGCCAACCTCGTTGTTGTTGGTAATTACTCAGTGAAACAAAAAACTGCCTTTCTCAAAATCATCAAACAATTATAAACGAGGAATATGAATGAAAATAAAAAAAAATTCACAGATAAAATTGATTATCGAATCACATTTAGCACGCTTGGGATTTTAAAAGTTCTTGGCATTCTCGCTGTTGTTTTTCTCGTATTTTATCTTCGTCAAGTCTTTGGCTTGTTGTTTATTGCGCTCGTGTTGGCATCTGCTGTTGATCCACTCATTGATCGTTTGCAGCGGTATCATATCCCACGTGGTGTCAGTATTTTGGTGATTTACGCACTAGCCGCTGTTGCGATTTTCGTCGTTGTCGCTGTCTTGATTCCGCCACTACTCCTCCAAATAGCACAGCTTGGCAGTACGCTTACGAATTACACGCCAGGAATTGATCATCTCTATCAATATATTACGCAGAATCCAGACGCAACGGTCGTTGATGCAGTGCGTAATAACCTCAGTGCACTGAATGCATCTATCACCTCACTCACGAGCAGCTTTTTTGCAACGATCAGCAACGCCCTGTCTGTTGTAGCAAGTATTATTTTTGTGTTGGTGATTACGTTCTATATCACCATTGAAGAAGATGGTCTCAAAAAATTCATCCGATCTGTTGCGCCAATTCAGTTTCAGCCGTATCTTGTGCAAAAAACCAATCGGATTCAGGATCGGCTCGGTGTCTGGCTGTCTGGCCAATTGGGCTTGATGGTGATTATTGGTGTCCTGACATTTATCGGCTTGTCATTAATTGGTGTGCCATATCCATTAGTACTGGCGCTACTGGCTGGTTTATTTGAGTTTATTCCGTTTATTGGTCCGTTTATCGCAGCTGTTCCAGCGGTGTTTTTTGCCTTTACAGATTCACCGTGGAAGGCGCTCGCGGTTGTTGTCTTCTATTTGATTCTTCAACAACTTGAAAATCAGGTGTTGGTTCCAAAAATTATGCAACGTGCACTCGGATTATCACCAATTGTGATTTTAACGGCTGTGCTTATTGGCGCAAGGATCGCCGGGCTCCCAGGAATTTTACTCGCGGTTCCAGCAGTGACTATTTTGTGGATTTTTGTCGAAGATGTTGTGCGACAAAAAATGGAAGCTGATAATTCATTAGAAGACTAACTTTTTTTCTGAGCTCACATGCCTGATTCAAAAAAACAATTCACGATTGCGACAGCGATTCCGTATTTGAATGCAAAAGCGCACATTGGCCATGCATTAGAATATGTATTTTCAGATGTGATTGCGCGTTATCACAAGCAGCAGGGTGAGGATGTTGTTGCGATTATGGGCGCGGATGAGCACGGGCAAAAAATTGCTCGGAGTGCTGAAGATTCTGACGTGACTCCGCAAGCGTATGTTGATTCGCTCGTTCCACAATTTCTTGAGTTGCATACCGCGCTTGGTGTTTCATATGACAGATTTGTCCGAACAACTGACGCAGATCATGCGCGTATTGCGCAAGAGCTCTGGAAAAAAGTGCAGGCAGCAGGCTTTATTGATGAGCGTGAATATGAAGGGTTGTATTGTGTTGGTTGTGAAGCGTTTAAAACTGAAGCAGAATTAGTGGATGGAAAATGCCCTGATCATTTGAAAGAGCCAGAAATGATTCGGGAGAAGAATTACTTTTTTCAGTTATCAAAACTTCAGCAGCCGCTGCTTGAATGGTACGACGCGCATCCGGAATGGATTGTGCCACAATCAAAGATGAATGAAATGCGTGCGTTTATTGAGCGTGGTCTCGATGATATTTCGATTAGTCGTGATGTGTCAAAAATGTCATGGGGCGTTCCGGTTCCAGATGATGATTCGCAGGTGATGTACGTGTGGTTTGACGCGCTGCCGAATTATCTGACAGGCGCAGGTGTGACTCCGGAAATGATTGCGAGCGGCGACGTGTCTGGTTCTCGTTGGCCAGTTGACCTGATTAACCTTGGAAAAGATATTAATCGTTTTCATGCTATTTTGTTTGCCGCGATGTTGATTGCAGCAGATCTGCCGCTGCCAAAGCAGCTTGGTGTGCATGGATTTATTTCTGTGAATGGACAAAAAATGAGTAAATCTATCGGGAATGTTATTGACCCAATGGATTTGATTGCGACATTTGGAGCGGAAGCGACTCGCTATTTGTTGATGGCTGAAATTTCATTCCAATCTGATGGTGATATTTCGATGGAGAAGTTGCATGATCGCTACACCGCAGACCTGAGTAATGGTATTGGAAACTTATTATCACGAACGACAACAATGGTTGAAAAGTTTTGTACACAAGCAGATGAATGTACATGTCATATAGACGAACAAACAACACATATGTTTAATAAGCTTGTTTTCACTGAAGCAGTGGAAGGATCAATCATGTGTATGGAGCAATTTGATTTTCATTTAGCCATTCAAAAAATACAACATATTATTAAAATATGTAATGAAACACTTGAACGAGAAAAACCATGGGAAGTGATTAAATTGCAAGACTCTGCATTTGAAGCTCGAATTGGAGCCGCACTTTCAGCATTACGTTTTTCATTAGTTGGATTAGAAGCTTGCGCCCCGCTTTTACAACCATTCATGCCAGAAACAGCTCAAAAAATCATTGATACTGTACACATTTCTGATATTCAGCACATCACAAAAGCCGCTCCGCTTTTTCCACGCATTGAATTAAACAAATAACTATGTTTTGGCTCGACATCATTTTCCTTCTCTGGCTCGCAAGCTCCGCGCTCGGTGGATTTAAAATGGGCTTTGTCTATAAGCTTGGTTCGTTTATTGGATTAGTTTTTAGTATCTATTTAGCAGTTCGTTGGACTCCAGGAGTGATTGAATATTTTGAGTGGGGCGTGTTTGCGACGATTACTGTTTTTTTGATCTTACTTTCACTGCTTTCAAAGCTATTTGGGATTGTGGCGTGGGGGATCGACAAGGTTTTTCACATTGTCTACATTATTCCATTTGTTAAAACCTTCAACCGATTGCTTGGTGCGGCACTTGGGGTTGTCGTGACTATTGTAATTATCAGCGCTGGCATCGCTCTTACCAATGTGTTTGATTTTTATCAACCACTCCAAAATGCACTCAGCAACTCTTTTGTCGTGCCATACATCCAGCAAGCCACAAATTTCTTATTGCCATACCTTCAAGAGCCATTCGAACAAGTAGTTACTTTTGTAAAGAGTCGCTCATAGCATATGTCATCACACATTTCTCCAAATACGCCCTTGCCAGTACTTGTTGACACTCACTGTCATGTGAATTTTGAAGCGTACACCGATGACGACCGTACAGTGATTGATCGCGCGTTGAATTCTGGCGTGCGAATGATTAATGTCGGTACAAATTATAAAACCTCAAAAAAAGCTGTTCACATCGCAGAGCAGATTGGAGACGGCATGGTTGCAGCCATTGGCGTACATCCAATTCATCTTGCAAAAAATATTACAGAGACAGCAAATTTCAACGGCGAAACATACGAGTTCACAACCAAGTCTGAGCAGTTTGACAAGCGTCTCTATTTTCAACTTGCGCAATCGGACAAAGTGGTCGCAGTCGGGGAGTCGGGTTTGGATTATTTTCACTTGGATGATTTCAAAGCGCCGGACATGACTGTTAAAGAATATGTTGAGCTGCAAAAAGAAACGCTCTATGAAATTCTCGGGTTTGCTCGCGAAATTGGCAAGCCGCATATTTTCCATTGTCGTGATGCCTATGATGACTTCATTGAAATGGTACGACAGTTTAATGACAATTCAGATGGTGGGAGCGGTCCTGGAGGCGAAGTGCGCGGCACAGTGCATTGTTTCACCGGCACAGTTGCACAAGCGGAAAAGATTTTGGAACTTGGATTATATATCGGCTTTACCGGTATTGTGACATTCCCGAACGCAGAAACTTTGCGAGATGTCGCGCGGATGGTGCCGCTTGATCGGATGTTGCTCGAAACAGATGCGCCGTATCTTGCGCCACAAGCAGTGCGTGGTCAGCGAAATGAACCAGCGCATGTTCGCTATGTTGCAGAATTTTTAGCCGAACTCAAAGGCGTGTCAATTGAAGAATTTGCCGCTCAAACAACACGGAATGCCAACGCACTCTTCGGTACACAATTTTAATTTTACGATGACAACTTACGGCTGCGTCGAGTATTTTCCGGCGACGGGGCGTGTGCTCGCGGCAGGTATGCCGCTCCGCTACGCTTATTGTCGCCTAAAAATCTCGACTCCGCCGTACGCAAACCACCAGCAATTCCCAAATACCAAAACTAAGCCGAATATGGTAGAATAGTCTTCATATGAACACACCAATCCTCATCATTCTATTGATTGCAGCAGTGGCAATTATTGCTTTGTTAATCGCGATTCTCCAAAACCAAAAGAAACAACAACTTGCCAAACCGGAAGATTCGGCTGGTCTGCAAATGCTGAATCAAAACATGCAAGGCGTGCAGCAGCGTCTTGATAATGTGACAAACGGTATTTCGAGCCGACTTGATACGGTTGCAACTGGAATGAACGAACGACTCGACAAAGCCGCGCATGTGATCTCACAAGTCACGCGCGAGCTTGGGAGCATGCAAGAAATTGGCCGGAACATGCAAGGCCTCCAAGAATTTCTTCGTTCACCGAAACTTCGCGGGAACATCGGCGAAAAAGTGCTTGATCAAATGCTCGAACAATATTTTCCAAAAGGGATGTATCAAATGCAATACCGGTTCCGTGACGGCCAGATTGTCGACGCAATGCTCCAAACCGACAAAGGTATCATCCCAATCGATTCAAAATTTCCGCTCGAAAATTACCAACGGCTGGCAGCTGCTGAAACGGATAACGACCGCACGCTTTACACCAACGAATTTGTCAAAGACGTGAAAAAACATGTCAATGATATTTCGAAAAAATATATTCTCCCGCAAGAGGGGACAGTCGACTTCGCGCTCATGTATGTCCCGTCCGAATCCGTCTATTACGAAATTGTTCGTAATGATGGAACTTTGCAGTCACACGCTTTTGAAAAAAAAGTCATGTTTGTTTCGCCAAATTCATTTTACTATTTTCTCCAAGTGATGCTCACCGCATTGCGTGAAAAACAAGTTGCGGAAGCCGCGCAAGAAATTATTCAGTCCGTCAAAGCCATTCAAAAAGATGTGTTAAAGTTTGGTGATGAAATGAATGTCGTTGAAAAACACGTCGTCAATGCTGCAGGAGCCATGACCCGCGCCAAAACACAGTTTGAAAAACTGTCAGATAAGATTGAGCGAGTGGATGATATTGTGTTAGAATAATGAGATGAAACCAACGATCCAAGAGCTCTACGACCTCACTGCATTTGCCCACGCCGCGATTTTTGATGGCGTGACCTATCCATGGGAAGTGCTGCCAAAAATCAACGATTACATCCTTGCGCACACAACTGACCAAGAAAAAAATATCCTCATCGGCAACAACGTCGTCATCGAGCCAGGAGTTCATATTATCGGACCAGCGATTATTGGTGATAATGTGACCCTCCGTTCCGGGGCGTATATCAGAGAAAACGTTATCATCGGTGCAAATACAATCATTGGCAACTCCTGTGAAATCAAAAATTCCATCATTATGAATGATGCGCAAGTTCCGCATTTTAATTATGTCGGTGATTCAATTCTCGGTAATCACACTCATCTGAGCGGTGGTGCGATTCTCAGCAACACTACCATGTTTGGTAAAACCGTTACCATAACAGATACCACTGGAACGCAATATGACACGAGCCTTCAAAAATGCGGCTCGATGCTTGGTGACTACGCAGAAGTTGGTTCCAATGCAGTTCTCTCTCCAGGAACGGTTATCGGAAAACGCTCCCTTATCTACCCACTGGCATTTATTCGTGATATGATTCCAGCAGATAGGATTGTGAAGATTCGCCAGCAGCAAGAGCAGGTTGAGCGAAGAAGTTGACTTGACAAAATCAAAAAAAAATGGTAAAAATAATTAGAGTAACTTTTCAATAATATATAATCATATGGCAAATCAACAAACACAATACATCCCAGAAAATGTATTTGTTCAACTCGGTTTATCAAATCTTTCTCTTGAAGAACAAGAGGCTTTTTTGGAAAAAATGAATGAATTGGTTCAAAAACGATTACTCGTGAGAATTCTTGAAACTGTTCCTGAAGCTGTGCAGCAAGAAGTCGCTGCAATGCAATTCACCACTCCAGAAGAAAGCATGCAAGAACTCATCAAGCATGTGCCATATTTTGGTGATATGCTGGAAGAAGAAGTGGAAAATGTGAAAAATGAACTGCGTGCAAGCATGCAGACTGCTGCATAACCACTCCTATTCTTCATGAACGCTCGTATGCCTGCTGACACCCCAACGCCTGAGACACCACAAAATCTTGACCTCATTGAATTGGTTCGTGTCTTTGAGAATTTTCATGGAGTGATTACGCGTATGGAACGTGAACAGGCAGAGGTGTTACAAGACTTGCGCAAACATGTCGACGAAGAAAAGATTGCAAAAATTCATCAATTACTAGAAGACAATTCATAACTATATTCTATGGCTGAAAATCCTAAAGGCACTACTACTATTGGAGTAGAAAAACCTGAAGCTGATGTTGTGGTGGAAACCACGCTTGATAACGCGAGAACAACAACCTTTGATTCACCAAAAACAGCGGCGGAGCACTGTGGTTTGATTTTAGGTGACATTAAATCTGTTGGTGAACGTGCACGCGCGGCAATGAATACTGGGTATGCTGAAGCACAGGCTCAAAAAATTGATTTGGCTGTCTATACAACTAAAATGCAGCGGATTTACGACGAAGCAAAGAATAATATTGATGCCATTATTGCACAATTAGCAGCCATTCAAGGTGCTATTACCAGTCCAGAAAATACTTTGCCAGATAGTGACAAGGCGTCGATTGTACGGGTTATTGAGCGGGGCGTTGAGCAAGCTCGTCGGTCCAAAGCAGAGATTGTTGATCAGTTAGAACAACAACGAGTTCGTCGTCCATTGGCAGAAGAGGTTTTACATAATTTAGATCAAGCGCGTGAAGCGTATGGCATTGCGGCAGCTGCAGGAACGTTAGATGTTGGTGAAACAAATCCTCGAGACATAGCGCAGTCAGCACAATTTGCGACTCGCTCAGTTCGAGAAAATACGCGTCCTGTACCACTTGCTGAAGGTATTGATAATCGAGCTGTTCAATATGAAGACGCAGAATTACGCGCTCGTGCGTTAGGATTAACACAATTATTAGATGAGCGTTTGGCGAAAGTTGATGAAACCTTAGCAGCTCAGGCTGGAATGCACGGACTTGGTTTAGAAACCATGGCACAAATGCGCAAAGCGTATGCATCACTGGAGGCTTATAAATTGACTAGTAATGATTGGCGCGATCCAGCAAAATCTGGCCTCGCTGCTCGATTTTTAGGGAATGCGGATGGTCGTATGGCTGTGAAAGTTTTACTTGCTGCAGGCTCATTTGCAGCGTTCGCTTCTGGCTTTGCAGCACTTGGAACCGGAATCGCCTTGACTCGTACAGTTGCCGGTGGTGTGATGGGCTATTTTGCTGGTGAAAAAGTTGGTCGCGCTCGTGCAGAAAAACAAGCGATTGCAGCTGGTAGCGCAGAGGTTCGTGTGCCGGACAAGCTTGATTCAAAATCCGTGAGTGATGATCAGTTAATGGATTTGATTGCTCGTATGGAATACAAAGCGTTGATTGCTGGTAAATCACTCACTCAAGCGAACGATGCTGATCCAACAGCGATGACTGTTGATCCAGACTATAAACGGTTAATTGAAGAATTGCAGAAACGGTCAGTAATGGATAAAGAAGGCGCTCGATCTTATTCAACGTCATTAGAAACAAAATTACGTCAAGCCGATGCTCGGTTGCGTGAATTATTAAAAGATCGTGAGGCAGTCGAACGAGCCGCTTTAATTGGTGGCGTTGTTGGTGGTTCAATAGCCGCATTTTTGCCATCTGTATTGCGCGGTGGTTATGAAGGCCTGATGGATGCTATGGGATATGATGGATACAGTATGTTACATGGAGCTGCTGCGCCAATTATTGGTAATGCAAATGCGGAATATATTTCAGGAACCGGCGCGTATTCTCCAGACGCTTTGGCGGCTGCTGCTGCAGCAAACGCACCAACTCCAAGTGTGGCTCCAGCTTCTGTTCTGTCAGGGCCACCGCCTGCTCCAGTATATGCGAATACGATGGGACAAGGCTCAATGCCAAATCCTAGTCCCGGTTGGAGAAATCCTCTCATAGCAGGAAATAGTCCTGAATTAAACACGGACGTCACCGCCCAAGCTGTTGTTGCCGCAGAAGTTCCAACGCCAGATGCTGGGTCATTTGTTCCAGATAAAACAGAATTCGCGCAGTATATTGTTGGCAAAGGTGAAGGCGTTTCTTGGCCACTCAAAGCTCAGTTGATTGAACACGCTGATAAATATGGTTGGGATGGAACTGGTGATAAAACAAAGTGGGCAACCAAAAAAATGTTTGAGTTGATGAAGAGTGAAGAATTTACCATTGATGGAAAATCAATGGCAATTTATAACGCTGACATTGATAAGCAGTTATGGGTTGATGAGCCAGATCGTTACTCTTTTATTTTGAAATATGATGGCAAGGGTGGATATTCAATGGATGTCTATGATATGAAAGCGCCAGGTGGCCCAGCGCTACTCAGTGGAAATTACGATCAGGCATTATCTGAACACACTATTTCTGAGCCGCAAGGTGCAGGTGGAGGTTCTGCTGCACAGGGCGCAGGACAGGGTCGTCCAGGTCAGTATGCTCCTGGTACACCAACTGCTCCAGAACCAGCGCCTATTGCTCCAGAACCAGGTGCTACTATTGATGAAAATGGCAAGGTTGTTTCTGGGCCAGGCAAATCAGCTGATTTAGCGCCAAACGCAAATAATAAAGTGCAATGGTATGACCAAGCTGGCTTTAAATCCGAAGGAAAATATAAAGATGCTATTTTTGGACAAATTTATGGAAAAGCTGGTGTTGCTGAAACTTGGAGCTTTGGTGCGAGTGATCCATCATCAGATATTTCACAGAATCTAGTTGTGAATAATACACTACCACTTGATAAAGCTGGTTCCACAGGATTGAAATTTTCAGACAACTTTACATCTATCAAAGATTTCACTGGTTCAGTGCCAACTGCGACAAAAGAAGCGTTGTTTAATGATAGCCACCCACCATTCACTGGTAAATTTGGGAAACTCGCTGATGAATATGCGCAGTTACGCCAAGCCCAACATGTCTTAGACCATTCCACCTCATTAAATACAGCGGTGATTAGTCCGAGTGAAATTGCGGCAATGAAAAAAGCGATTGCTCGAGAATTAGCAGAACGTGTTCGAAAATTATTGGAATTTGAAGGTGCGTTAAATGAAGACATTCGACCAGCTCGAGTCTTTGGTAAAAATTAGTGAGGGCGTATTGCCATGCAGTCAGTTGATTTATTTTCTGGTTTGAATGATGCGCAAAAGACAGCGGTTTCAGCTGGTGCTGAGCCGCTGTTGATTATTGCTGGCGCCGGGACTGGAAAGACAACGGTGATTACGCGACGCATTGCGCATTTGATTTTGGAAGAAACCATTCGACCAGAAGAAATTTTGGCACTGACATTTACAGATAAAGCCGCCGGTGAAATGCAGGACCGGGTTGAGCAGCTGTTGCCGATTGGGTATGTTGATTTATGGATTTCGACCTTCCATGCATTTTGTGAACGGGTCTTGCGCGAACATGCATTGGATATTGGTTTGCCGCATGATTTTCGATTGCTGTCTGAAAATGAACAGTCGATTTTGCTCAGGAATAATATCGACAAATTAGACTTAGAGTATTATCGCCCAAAAGGCAATCCAACGAAATTTGTTGGTGCACTGATTTCTCATTTTAGTCGATTGAAAGATGAAGACATTACGCCTGAGCAGTATTTGGCGTATGCTGAAGACTTGCAGCTGCTCACAGATGAAGAAGTGGGGAGTGCTCCTGGAAAAAGTCCAAGGAAAGCAGCGGAAAAAAAACCACAGCGCAAGCAACTCACGCTTGGTGTGCCGAAAACCGAAGACGAAAAAGAGGCATTGCGGCAAGAAGCACAAAGAGTTTCTGAAGTTGCGCGAGCGTATCATTTGTATCAGCAACTCTTGCGTGATGCGGGTGCATTAGATTTTGGTGATTTAATTGTTGAAACGATTCATTTATTTCAGCAGCGCCCAGCAATTTTGCAGAAATATCAAGAGCAGTTTAAATACGTTGTTGTAGACGAATTTCAAGACACGAATATCGCGCAATATGATTTGGTAAAACTTCTTGCTGCCCCAACAAATTGCATCACAGTTGTGGCAGACGATGACCAATCGATTTATAGTTTTCGCGGCGCAAGCATGAGTAATATTCTCATGTTTAAAAAAGAATTTCCGACGGCGCGCGAAGTGTCACTAACAGAAAATTATCGCTCGCGTCAGGAAATTTTGGATTTGGCCCACAACTTCATCAAACACAACGATCCGAATCGACTTGAAGCAACACTCAAAATTGATAAAAAATTGCATAGCAACACAGACGGCAAAGCCGTGATTGAACATTTGCATAGTGAATCCTTGGAAGGTGAGGCACATTTGGTGATGCAAAAGATTGTAGATTTGAAAAAAGCTGACCCTGATTTACCGTGGAGCGAGATTGCAATTTTGGTTCGTGCGAATGACCATGCCGAAGTGTTTATCCCATATTTAGAGCGAGTAGATATTCCATATCAGTTCCTCGCGTTTCAAGGTTTATTTGTAAAACCGCTGATTCTCGATATCATCGCGACGCTCAAGTTGGTAGATAATTATCATGAATCACGAGCGTTTTATCGGTATCTGAATATTCCGGTGTGGCAGATTTCACACGACGATATTATGCTGCTGCTTGAGCATACAAAAAAACAAACAGTGTCATTGTATCAGGCGTGTCGAAATAGCGCGGCCATTTCAGGCCTGTCGCCAACTGGTGTTGAGCAGATTGGGAAAGCGCTGAGTTTGCTCGATTCGCTTGCACTAAAGTCAAAGACTGCGACCGTTGGTGAAGTGTTGCTCGAATTTCTTGAGCAGTCACAGTATTTGAAATACATCACTGCACATGATCGCGCCGATGCTGAAGAGCTAACGATGTATTTGAAGCAGTTTTATGACTATGTGTTGCAGTTTGAAAAAGGCGCGCTTGAAAAATCGGTTCGCAATTTCATGTTAGAATTTCAGATGATTATTGATTCAGGTGATTTTGGTCGACTGCAATCTAGTGGTATTGATGCAGAAAGTGGTCCAGATACGGTGAAAATTATGACAGTGCATGCGAGTAAGGGGTTAGAATTTGAACATGTGTTTATTGTGAATTTGGTTGATAAACGGTTTCCATCGATTGGTCGCCGTGATCCAATTGCAGTTCCGGATGCGCTGATTCGTGACATTGTTCCAGAAGGGAATCATCATATTGAAGAAGAGCGCCGACTGTTTTATGTCGCGCTGACTCGCGCGAAGCAAGGTCTGTATTTAACCAGTGGCGAAAATTATGGTGGCGCACGCAAGAAAAAGCCTTCTCAATTTTTAGTTGAGTGTGGATTTACTGAAACCAAGCCGCAACCAACAGGCGATGTGTTGTTTGGCGTCGAGCAGGCGCCGTTTCAAAGCAGCTCAACTGAATTGCAACGGCTGCTTCCGCATACGTTCAGCTTTAGTCAGCTGCAAGCGTATGAAACCTGCCCGTGGCAATATCGGTTTGCGTTTTTACTCGGTGTGCCAGTGCCCGGGAAACCAAGTGCGTCGTTTGGTCGATCAATGCATTCAGCGCTCTACGAATTTTTCCGTCGCGGCCGTGAGCGCACAGAAAATCCGCAAGGCGATTTGTTTGGTGCAGAGCAAGCAAGTG
>JBIIKE010000003.1:0-31253 GCA_044233365.1 Bdellovibrionales bacterium
AAAAAAGTGTTCCGTTTGCCCAAAAGCAAACCATGTCAAAAGCACAAAACCAAGGCCCCACGCAACATCGGCAACATCATTTCGCTTTTTGATGAGTGAAACAACAAACCAGCCACTCATGTATACTCCGAGTAGAATCGCCGCCTGCAAAAAAATACTCATAGTCCGAATTGTTTTGCAATGAAGTACGAAATTGTTGAGACACTTGCAGCTAGTGTCGCTCCCCAGCATAAATCAACGATCGTAATGAGCAGTGGCCAATCTTTGACTGTCGCAAGATTTGTTAAATCATAGGTTGCGTAGGTAATGAGCCCAAATAGCGCGCCCATACCAAGCGCTACCATCCATGAACTTTTATCAACGGCTGGTGAAATAACAAACACCACGAGCCCAACAATAAATAAGAGGTAGAAAATAATTGCCGCTAGCCAGTTCACTTGCGGCGCCATGAGATAGCCGAGCTGCTCTCGATAGAGGTTTTTTGCGATGAGCCCAAGCCAAACCATGTCGATAGCGAAAAAGACTGGCAGTGCGATGAGATAGAGTTTTAGTAAAAGCATGGCTTCATTATACATGAAATTGTATGGTGAGATCAATACCATTTTTTTCAAAGCAAGATAGCGCTTCTTGGTAACATTGCTCAAGCATGGGATCTGAAAACGACTGTTCATTTGTGTTTAAAAACACATTGACGACTATTCCCTCTTTCTGCAAATACTGCTGCATGTGCTCCTTCTGAAATTCAGGATAGAATGAATGGATTTCAGTGGCTTCTGTTCTTATTGCAATCGCGCAGGTCAAAGCATTGGACAGATCAATCTCCAGCTCTTGAGAAATCTTCAACGCTTGCAGGGCATCTTCAGAAAATAACGGAATCCGCTGAACATTCTTCACCGAATGAAACAGATCCATAAATGGATAAAATGCATCTTGCACTTCTCGGTCCAATCCCCAAATAATGTCATCAGAAAATGTATTTTCATTAAAACTTTCAATACCAACACAATCCGAGCCTGGCTTCATGGAAATTTGAATCTGCGAATTCTTAGCAGCAATCCGAAGCGCTTCATTATGGATTGCAAACTGACCAAGATGAATTGAGTTATCAAAAAGAATTTTCATTATTACTTCATTGAGAATTTTTTCTGTTCACGAACCACCTGTGCATTAGAGTGAATGATTCCACGCTCACAAAGTAAATCCTTGAACGACGCAAACCATGTATCACTCTCAAGATGATATTCATCATACTTTTCAAGTATCGCAGCATTTGTCGCGGCCGTTGGTCTTTCATAATGCTCTCTCACCAAGCCTGATTCCACATTTGCCAGTGAGACTAAAAATCCATCACATCCCGCAGGTACATCCATCTGATCTTCCATGCCTTGCAATACGCTCATTTGTAATTCACCAGTCTCACGCAATGCGCAGGCAGCTGCAAAAAACTCACGATTCAGCGAACTGTCTTTAATCGCAATGATCTTTTCAATACCATCAAGCTCACGAAGTATTGCTGACTCAGAAACATTTGCAGACGGCGTATTATAGATAACAAACGGCAACTGGGTTTCAGCTGCAATCATCTGAAAATACCGCACCTGGTCCGCCGCATCAACCGCAGGTACTGGCGTAATAAACCCATCGCAGCCAATCTCTGCAGCTTTTTTTGCGAGTATAGTTACTTCTTCAAGCGAGTTGCGTTTAATTCCAGCGATGACTAATTTACTTGTGATCTCTCGAACCAGTTTCACAATTTCCTCCCATTGATCGTCATTCAACAACTCGCCTTCACCTGTGCTCAAACATGGCACAAACCCATCGACATCCGCTTCAATGCTTTTGATGAGTCGCACCATTGACTCAGCGTCAAATTTGCCAGACTGCATTGGCGTTACCAGCGGCACAAAGACTCCACGTAGATTATTTTTTGATAAAGTGTTTTTCATACGTATCTAATCCAATTATTAACTGTTTCATTGATTGTGTAAATCGCTCTGCATCTCGCGCAAGAGCGAGACGGAAAAAATGCTTGTTTTCTTCCGGGTGTGCCCAGAAAAAATATTTTCCCGGAACGACATGCACGTTATTATTCTTTTCTAAAAATTCCTTCACCTCTTCAGCATCCACCCCATCTGGCAATCGGCACCAGATAACAGGCGCTGGTGTATCTGGTTCTTGAATTGTTGCAATTGAGCCTTGAAGATACTGTCGCGCTGTTTCCCAGTTTTTTAAAAATAATTTTCTCGTGTAGTCAAAATCGGTGAGCATTGCGTCTTTTAGATACTCAATCAACACCCGTAGTGCAAACGGTGAAACCTGCAAGAGATAGACTGTTGAGATGTCGAACAGATCTACGTACACATCCTGACTTGATTTCAAGATCGACGCTTTCATATCCTGAATCGGCCATGACTTACCAGTGTCTTCGAGTGTGATGTATGAAATACCAGAGGCCTCTAACATCTCATAGACATCAAACGGAATATATTCTTCGTTAAGATACAGCATTGGGGAAAAACAGAAATCAACCATCAGCAGCTTGTTGTAATCTTTGCAAAACCGAATCAATTCAGACCAATAGTGCTCTCCGCGCATCATCAAACTTTTTCCAGTCGGATTATTTGGATCAGTGATATAGATCGCGTCGGCTTGAACAGATTCTTGTAAAGCAGTGTACACATCTTCAGATTCAAATAGCACAGATTCGGGCAATGGATCGAGAACGTTATTTGATAATTTCAGAATGTCGACGAGATTATCAAAACATGGCTCAAGCACGGCAATGCTCATTTTTTTCTGCGCAAAATAGTCCGCGACAATGGCCGTAGAAATTGATGCCGAATATGCAACGAGAAATGTATTATTACGTAGCGCCGCTGGTTGTTTTCTGAACTCGAAAAAGGTCCGAATAAATTTCTGTTCAATATCTATATAGCGCGACTGCTCTGCTTCATACCACAACTCCGGCAGCCGACGAACAATTTCTTTTTGGGATGGCGACTGTGACTGATGTGTGTGCGCATCGGACATATTATATTCATGCTTGAGCGCTTCGATTTCATGTTGTGTGATGTCTTTATAGATTGTGTTCATAGCGCCGCCACTATATGGCAAAGGTTGACAAATCGCAAAAATACTGGTATTTTATAGGTAGTAGTAAAAAATATTTTGACTAACTGACTCGTATGCTCATCAGCCAGAAACAAGATATTACTGACCTGATTGTTGAAACACTCGCTACAGACCCATATCAATCCGGACCAGTTCTTGTCTCCTCAATTCAGGCACTGCGACCCAAAACAACGAAACAGGCTGTCTATACAGCCCTCAAAGAATTACTGCGCAGTGAAATTGTGGCGAAAGTTGGCAGTCAGTATTTTTTGAGTCGCGTCTGGCTGCAAAAAATGCAACAGTTATTTTCTCAGCAAACAACCCAAGAGCTACAAAATGACGCCATTTTTCATTTGCGTGATGGCGAGTCTATCTCCTATCGCTTCCCAAGTCTGATGGCGTCAGATGTCTATTGGGCGCATGTTTTTGATTTGCTGACGGATTGGATACCAAAAGAGCGGCCGATTATTGTTTGGAATCCACACGAATGGTTTGTGCTTGGGCGCACTCATGTTGAACAATCTGTCTTTCGGCAATTTCAGTTAAAGAAAAAATATGCGCTGTATGCCATTCAAGGGACGACCGCGCTTGATCGGGCATTCAAAAAAGACTGGGTCAATAGTCATGTCTCAATTCATGTTGGTGACGACAACAATTTTCCGACACACTATTATGTGAATGTGTTTGATGATTTTATTTTGGAAGTGTTTGTTGATAAGCAGGTAGCAGCGGCGATTGAAGATTTTTATGAAAATACGAAAACACTGAGTGCAGCAAAAATTACAGAGTTTGAATCCTTGATTACAAAAAATTATCCGGTCCGAATGAAGTTATCACGCAATAAAAAGAAAGCCCTTGTTCTACGCAAAAAGATCGCCAAGAATTTTTATCTTCCAAAAGAGACCACAATTGAATAGTCTAATTTCAGTTGTCTACAAATCATTTTTTGCGATACGGCTCAATCCAAAAAGTAATCGGCAAAGAAACAAATGCAAAATAAAATGTTTGACTTAAAAAGCTATAAAATAGAAAGTAGGTTATCCAATCAATTTGAGCTGCGTTTAATACGCTGAAAAATTCAGCGATACCAATCAACATCATCGAGCCAGTATATACTAAAAATGTTTTTGTAATAGCAATTGCTGCCCTATCCATTCGTTGTGTCAAATCTGCATATCCGTGTTGAAAAAAGCGAATCACTAATCGAGCTGAGGCAATAACTGTGGGGAGAATGACAAGACAATGCTGGAAAGTAAGGTCAAAAAACCCTACATACTGTTCTTGTGAAATGAGAATTATCAAATACGGAATCAACACAGAAAGTGAAATAGAATATACTCCAATCAATACCGCGTGATATGTGTGGCGATTCTGTAGATCCATTGAATCAAGAAATACTATGGTTGATCATTATGTTCGTAAAATCTTTTTTATTTCCTTTCCTTTTGCGCTAGCTTTGAGTAACAACTTCAATCACTACATTCCCCTGTTTCTTGCCTGTATCAACATACTCATGTGCTGCTACTATTTCGGTAAGTGGATAGACCTTGTCAATCGTTGCTTGATATTTTCCTGCTTCATATAAAGATTTTAAAAGGTCGAGTTGCTGCGCCTTTTCAGCCGCGGTTTCGAGCCCCCCTACTGTTTTATATACACCATCTTTTTTCAATAATTGCTTACATTGCGATTTGGTGATTTTACCAACAGCATCAAAAATAATATCGAACGTAGTCGAAAGTGTTGTAAAATCTTCGTTGGTATACACAACGACAGCATCAGCGCCGAGTCTTTTAACCATATCAACACCTGCAGCACCGCAGACAGCAGTAACGTGAGCACCATATGATTTCGCAATCTGAATAGCTGCAGTTCCAACCGCACCAGTAGCACCATAAATTAAAACAGTTGGCTGTGGCTTTGTAGCAATCCCTGCTTTCTCTAAAAAATATATCGCTGTTGTTCCTCCAAACACAATCGCCGCGGCTTCATTAAAAGAAGCATTTTGAGGTTTCAATGCAATCGTACTATCACCTCGAAGAGCTTTGTATTCAGCGTAGGCTCCAAAACCAAAGCCTGTCATTGCAAACACTTCATCTCCCACTTTCCAATGAGTAACCTCACTCCCAACTGACTCAATAACTCCTGATAACACCACTCCCAAGATTGGTTTGCGTGGCCTTCTTATTCCTAGCACAAGCCGCATCACAATACGCAAAAAGCCAGAAACCTGAAGACCTCTCACTCTCACGTCTGCTGAATTAACCGCTGTCGCAATGACTTTCACCAAGACCTGTTTATTGGTAATAGTTGGCTTTGGCACATCAGCTAACCTAAACACTTGAGGTCCACCATAGTTTGTACAAATAACTGCTTTCACAAAAAATTGTATAAAGAATAAACTTCGTATCAATTGATAGTACTACAATAAAAAAGCTATGCCCACAAATCAAGAAATACACCAACGTAATGAACAACGACATATAAAAAGAATATATACCCAAGAATCGCTACGATGAAAGAGATTGCAACAATATTGATTATTTCGTTTCGTCTCTTTTTTACTTGATCAAGGGTACAGATGCCTTTTGTTCGACGAAAATAGTACACAAGAGCAATAGCAAGCAAAGCAAGTCCTACTCCACGAAAATACCATTTATACTCACCATACAATGTATCAGCCAAAGATGATGCAAAACTGACTGTCGACAGACCAAGTAATACAAGAATCACCGGAGACAAACAACACAAAGAAGCAAAAATAACTGGCAATGAAGTTATTTTAAGGGCGTCTCGCAATACAACAGTGATATTCGGTGACTTTGAGCCTGTCATTTCTGTTTTCATAGCATTGTGGCACCTATATTACTTCTCCGTTTTATAATTTTTCTTCATATCAACAAGTGAAGCCTTAACCACCCGCTTCAACAGTTTGAGATCAATATGTTCTATACTTTTAATTGCGAGACACGATTTACCTGAAAGTTTGTATTTGCCGAGTTTTTCTATATCTTTCGTATACGTCTCCCAACCCATCATGTTATACAGCGTAAAACCGGTTTTAGAAATTGCAAAACCAGTCATCAAGTGCGAGTGCTCTCCGCCCTTACTATCTAGATAATGATATCTTCCAAATCCAAATATCTTATTCCACATCACGCACTGTGAACCGGTAATTTTTGCATAGAACTCGACTAAGGCGAGCGCTTCTTTTTGAATTCGTTCATCATTTGCAAAGTTTTTTTTCAAAAAATCTTCTGGGCTGATTGTAGTTGGTTGGGTTTTATTGGTGTATGTCATATATTATGTAAATGATTCGTACTATTTTTTCATTAAAATTTGCGTTAATCGTAACATGGTTTTAAACGAAATGTCTGGATGCGCAACCTGATTCACTGTGCCGGCTACAAATATATTTTCTTTTGGACTGTAATAGGCTAATGCACCAGAAAGTCCTGAATGTCCGATGAAATATGGCGCGGTACGTGCTGGATTAAAAATCCAAGGCAGTTTAAATAAGTGAATGCCAATACCCGATTTCATTGGAAAAAATATGCTATTCCATTTTTGCAAATCGTTGATATATTCTTTTTTGAACAATTTTCCTGTAAAAAAAGCTTCAATAAAAATGAGCATATCAGCTGATGTTGAAACGATGCCACCGTCTGCGCCAAATGAAGCCATGGCCTTCGGAATATCAAGTTCATTTGCCTTAAAATACAATGTCTTTGGCGTTTTGTCGGTTGGGTCTACATATACATATGTATGAGACATATGCAGCGGTTTGATTATCAACTCATTGCAGTTCGTTGCGTAAGACTTCTTTGTAATATTTTCAATGATTTTTCCGAGTAATTGAAAATTAGCATCTGAATAATTTGCCTTGCTTTTTGTTCCCGGAATAAACAGTGGCTTCATTGCCTTTGTTCTTTCAATAGCTTCTTCAAAATTCCAAGATTGATCGTGACCATTTTTAATATCATCTTCCAAACTATTTCCATCTACCCCTTTTCCTTGAAAATAATCAGCGAGTCCAGAGGTATGTGCTAAAAGATGCGTGATCGTTATTTCTTCTGAATAGTCTTTTTCTTTATAGACATGTAAACCGTTCATTATAGATTGATCCAAGTATGTGCTAATTTTGTCTTCAAGAGTTATCCTGCCCTCTGACTTGAGATGTAAAATAATAGCAGTTGTAAACAGCTTTGTTGTGCTCGCAATAAAATAAGCCTGCTCAGTTGAAAGATTACCTGACGCTCCAAACCAGGTGCTACTATCTTTTTTAATAGCAAAAGAAGTCCCGAAGATTTTCTTGCCATCAACAATTGTATCGAGAACGGCTTGGAGTGACTTTTCTGTTTCGGTCATATTTTTTTGGTATTATCATTGCACTTCAACCGCAGTACAAAGCTCCACTAAAAAACCATTCACGTCCTGAACATACCCAACGGTTTGTCCCCATGGTTTTTCTTCTGGCACCTTTACTATTGTTGCTCCGGTGTCGACTGCTTGTTTCCAGGCAGCCTCAATATCATCGCAAACAAACGTTATTTCAAATGGCGGAAGTGGTGTGTCTACGTTAGTTTTTCCGATTGATATGCCATTAAATTCAGCAACGCTATGCGCAGCAAACGCGAGTGTCGTGCCACCCGTTTCTAATTCAGCATAATCTTTTTCTGGGGTAATGAGTTTCTGAATAAAACCAAACGCCTTTTTATAGAAATCTATGGTTTCTTCAACATTATCTACATATAAAATTGTGTAGCTATATTTGATCATATATTTTAGTTAGAGTTTCTTACTATCACTAATAATTTCTATACGCTATTTCACTTTTTCTTACTAAACCACTTCTGTGCACTTTCTCTACGATGCGGGCAACCTTGCCAACAACATGGCCGCTTCTTCCCATCAAGGACTTCTTCTTGCCAGCGTCGTAAATGATCTTCTCTCGTTTCCACTTTTTTAAAAACAGTCACCCAACAAATCCATTCATTTTTCATCAGTGGTGTCAGTGTGCTCCATTTTTCTTTTACTGTTGAATCTGAGCGCAACACGGCGTTCATGTCTTTTGGGATTGTGTGTAAAAATGTTGGGTCAGCTTTTTGGGTTAGCATACGTTATGGAATACTAGTGTTTTTTTGAACCGCTATTGCTTTGCCGGTTGCCATAATTCAATTGCATTGCCCTCTGGGTCATAGACGCGCGCAAATGTTCCAATTTCTGGCATGCTATTCCATTCATCTTTTTGTTCAACTGTGACTCCTTTACTTTCCAAATCAGCGATCATTGCTTTGAGGTCGCGCACTCGAAAATTAATCATCCATTGCTTGTCAGCAGCAAAATAATCACTCGTATGTGTAAATGGCTCAAACACTGTTGGCCCAGCCTCTTGGTTCCACACATGTTCTTGAATATCTACACCTAACACTTTGATATACCAATCTTTTAACACTGGGGGATTTTCTGAGCGGAAAAAGAATCCGCCGATACCTGTGATATTTTTCATACTATATATCTAAATAATTAACTACTTGCTTGCTTTAACCAACTTTTTATAAGAGCTGGCTTCATGTCATCTAAGTTTCTTATTTTAAGGTGCTTCATCGTCTTGCCTTCCCCTTCCAGTAAATTATCAGGGTCTTTGAGTTTTGCACTATTGTTCAATCCAAGCGTAACGTGGTGTTTGGCTGTTCGAATAAAGGCAAAATCTTTACCATCTTTCATAAAGACCGGAAACTTCCATTTAATCGCTTCAGTAACATCAGAAATTTCGTGAATAAACTTTCGCAACACACCCAAAATTTCTTGTTGCTCTTTTGAAGCTGCCTTGATATAGGCTGTAACCTCTGTTGAATGTTTCATAGTGTATTTATGTGTCAGTTCTCAAAATCTTCTCCATTGCCTTCCCTTTAGCGAGCTCATCAACAACTTTATCTAAATATCGTATTTTTCTCGTTAATGGATTCTCAATGTCTTCAATTCGATAGCCACAAATCACTCCAGTTATTTTTTTCGCGTTACGATTGAGTTTCGCTTTTTGAAAAAATGTTTTAAATGTAACATCTTCTTTGATCAGGGCCTTGATTGCTTTTTCATCAAAGCCAGTGAGCCACTCAATCACTTGGTCAAGTTCTTTTTTTGTCCGCCCCTTCTTTTCTATTTTCTTCATATAGAGCGGATAGATGGACGCAAAGGTCAATGCTGCTATTCGCTTATTGTGCTCCGCAGTAATTTTCATAATCTTATTTTACTACGACTAGCCCATTATTCATAGATTGAGACGTCTCAAATCAAATGCATACCCAACAAACTGTTCTACCTCTGTAGGATGCAGTGATTGATAGAGTTTATTTGCTGGGACATTATCAACCTCAGTCCCAATCCACACTTCTTCGCAATCAGACTCGCTAGCAAATTGCAGTAAATATTGCATCATTTCCGTACCGACGCCTTGTTTCTGCATATTTACACATACATCCACCTCATCAATATAGAGCCACAGGTCACCTGTCGGTTTATTCAGCAGTTTTGCCGATGCCATACCAGCAAATTGTCCGTCAAGATGCGCAATGATAAACACTGTGTTTGGTGTTTCTAAAAATACCTTCAGACTTTCTACAGAATAATCATCTGCAGATATTTCAGATGCTGCTGCCCACTCTGCCTGTTGAATATCAAAAACAATTTTTTTGATATCATCTTCTGTAACGATTTTTTCAATAGTAATCATGGATAGTCTCTCTTATCGTTGCGCGTGTTTCAATATCCATTTTGTGTGTTCGTTTTTTGACTTTGACCATTTGGCAATCACTTTCTGTGCTTCTTTCGGATTCACTTTCACCCAATCGCGTAAATGATTCGCGACTGATTTTTTCACGAATTTCACCTCGTCTTCTTTTAGTATATCAAGAATCTCAAAAACGGGTTTCGGATTTTCGTTCCAGGTATCCAGCTTGGTTGCCCACGGAAGCTTAGGTCGTAAGCCTTCTGAGGCAATTCGACGGAGATGGAAGTTTTTACTGTTTGCCCATCTTTTACAGACCGTTAAGGTTTTTTTAGGATACTTGCGCGCATACGGACGAATGGCGTATTCTCCAGTATTTCTCTTCGTAATTTCCTCGATGGCCTTCATGGACAATGAAAAATGATTCAACCCATATTTTTCAACAAATTTTCCGACCGGCATCAGCCAATAAAAATTCGTAAACATTCCGGTTTCTTCTTTGTTCTCAGGGCCGAGTATCTTCATTAAGATTGCCAATGCTTCTGGATACTTTTCTGGAAGATACCTTTGTAAGTTATCAGTAATTATTTCTACCCGCTGCGTATAGCTTTTCCCCACCACCTCTTTTTTTACACTTTTACAAAAATCTTTTTTAGGAAAACTTTTATGTACAGAAATAATTTTATCTGCGAGCAGTATTGCAAGCTGCTCACCAAATGCATCGGTAATAGAAATTCGTCCAGTTTTTGGATTGAGGAATGTATTTTTTTGTACTGTCGTCTTTGTCATTGAATATACTTATTTTTTGAAACCACTAGACCCAACTATAAAATAAAAAGACTCATTAGACAATAAATCTTTTTATACTGAAAATTATCTACAATAGATTGCAAGCCATCTTTTTTGCATTTCTTCTGAATTTTCTTTTCCTGTATCAAAAATAATTGTAACCATTATTTTGCTGTTGTAAAATAAATACCTACAGAGTCTTGACCGTTATAGCGTAATTGACTATGGTGTACAGTCACATACAACAATAGCCGGAGGCTGTGACATGCACATTGAAACAGTCTGCGTCTGGATTACCGCTACGCCACCAATGAGCGGCAAGCCGTCGGAATATACGACTCGCCGCTATGATCCAGCGGATCATATTCCAAGTATGGCTGTTAGTATTGATCATTACGAAGTCCCGTGGAAATTTCTGTATTGGCAGCCTACAGAAAATAACGCCACGGGCATACTCCTGGTCTGCGGTCGGCGGTTGACTTTTCACAAAGATCTACTGACTGCGGCTACAGCGGTGCTGGAGCAATCACTACCAGATCGCCCCCCAGATGGAGCGGGAGATGTTAGTGAACAAGGGCTTGTGATCGGGTGGTCCAGCTCTGGACTTCATGTGGATACCCCTGAGGAAACCAAAGCAGAAATACTGCGACTACTCGGCACAGTAGAAGCGCCTCCATGAGAGGGGGCGGCCGCTGTTCGCCACAACGACTCGTCAGGCACACGCCTTGCGGGTCTTTTTTTATAGAAAGACGCAATCGCTGAGTGAGTGAATCAGCTATTCATTGTTCAGTGATGTTTTTAAAAATCTTTCCTTAATCAATATGTACCCAGCCCAAGCTATTACGCCGATTTCAAATAAGAATGTCCAATGAAATATGAAATTATATACCCAGAAGTTATAGACAGATGGTACATCAAACAAATAAAATGCTTCATCTGTAAATGGATAGAGCCATTCTACTTTACCTACTATGGTATCAAGGAGAAGGTGTAGAAAAATATTTGCGAAAAATAGTATGGCGACAACATAGTATTTGTTCTTCTTGAAGAGCCACATTGCCGAGAAGGTGACAGCTCCAATTATAAGCCAATAAAATGGAATATGGGTCCAGTAGCTATGATGTAGATTTTGTCTGTTATCGATCAGATAGAAATATAGAATATCAATGTCTGGCAATATACTTGCAACTAAGCCAACAAAAAGATACTTGGTCGTTTTACTATTTTTCTGCACTGCTTTGGTTAAGATGTATCCAGCTGGTAGATGACCTATAAACATAATAAGATTTTGAAAATTTCACATAACGTTTCTGTGTATCTGATGTTACTTCATTTCTGTTAATGCGGAGAGAGAGGGATTCCTGCTCACCCGCGTTTCGCGACCGCAAGCGGTTCCCGCGAAATCGCTCCTTCACAGCCGGGGTTCCTCATCGCTTGCCACTGGCAGCCGCTTCGGATACCCTTCGAATCCACCATCTGCAATAAAAAAGAAAGTGACCCCAAAGGGCCACTTTCTTTTTTCTGCGGAGAGAGAGGGATTCGAACCCTCGATACGAGGTAAACCCCGTATAACAGATTAGCAATCTATCGCTTTCAGCCACTCAGCCATCTCTCCATTTTTCTCGGCAGAGCCTCGGTCAAAAAACTGAGGCCTCGTGTCTGCCGGGGCGCTTGTTTAGCGCCCGCCGACTACTACACTCGTTCGCAGTCGGCCCACTCAGCCATCTCTCCATTGTTCTTACATTTTGATATATACTCTCTTGGCGGAGAAGGAGGGATTCGAACCCTCGAGACCCGTGAAGGCCTAGCGGTTTTCAAGACCGCCGCATTCGACCACTCTGCCACCTCTCCAAAATTGTAAGAACGTTCCATCAGTATAGTGATTTTGGTCAATTAGTCAATAAATGGTATACTGAAATCCATATGGCAGACACAACCCCTCAAACCCCGCGCGAAGACGCTGGTAAAGCACTCCTCACCTGGGCATTTCCCGAATACCAGCAATACGACCGTGGTGTCGTATGGTATTTAGTAACGCTTATCATCGCTGGCGGCTTACTGCTCTATGCGTATCTCGACCGTAATTTTCTTTTTATTATCATGATTTTATTGGTCTTGTTTATTCTGTTTACACATCATCGCCGTGATCCAATCCGACTAACCATTACCTTATTTGAACGTGGTGTCCAAATTGGCCGAGATTTTTTCTTATATCGTGACCTTGATTCATTTGCGGTCTTGTATGAACCACCTCATGTGAAACGACTGTATCTTATGCCAAAAAATTCAGTGCTCAAACGTGAGTACTCCATTCAGTTAATGGCGACCAATCCACTAGAAGTCCGCAAAATTCTACTGGATTACGTTCGTGAAGATCTCGAAAAGGAAACCGAATCCACTCATGACACCCTGTCTCGCCTCTTGAAATTCTAGTTGACAAGTAGGCAAAAAACCGCTTCAATACAACAACATGTCCTCGTAGCTCAGATGGATAGAGCGTCAGCTTGCGGAGCTGAAGGTCGTACGTTCGAATCGTGCCGGGGACACCATCTATGACTCAACACACCAAAAAACCACACACCGTGATCGTTGGCGCTGGCCTTGCTGGACTGTCAGCTGCCTACGAATTACTCAAAGCTGGAACACATCAAGTCACACTCGTAGAAGCCCGCGACCGGGTTGGTGGTCGGGTGCACAGCATCACCGTCGATGGCTACGGCGTTGATCTCGGTGGTTTTATTATTTACCCATGGTACACGACCTACCATGAACTATTAGATGAACTCGGACTTGAAGACCAACTTCAACCAACACCAAAACATGATATTTTGTATGAGTTTGGTGACACACCGAAAACATACAAGGCAATGCGTGATATTGAATTACCAGTCCGTGATGCTTTACCGTTGTTTCAAAAAGTTTTAGTACCAATTCTGCGTGATCGTGATGTTGCCGCCCCACGACTGCATGATTTTGACCATCAATCAATTGATGGGTATATCCAGGCCTATGCAGATAAAAGTGGCAAAGATTTGTCACGCTTTATTGCGTTTTTTAATTTAGTCGCGCAAGGGTATTGTTATGGTGGCGCAAATGAATGGAAAGCAGCATTTATTGCTCCAATTTTACGACAAACTCAGCTCTATGGCACAGTCACAAAAGCATCATTTTTTTTGCAGGGAAATAACACAGTACCAAAAGCCTTAGCAAAAAAAATTCGTGATCTCGGCGGCACAATTCTGCTGAATGAGCGCGTCACTGCCATCACCCCCGGTTGTGTCACCACACCCAACCACACAGTAAAAGCTGATTCTATTATTCTTGCACAGAATGTTACGCCCGAGTTGTATCAGCAAGCTTTTCCATCTGCACCAACAATGAAATGGCGATATACAACATTTATTGCCGCTGTTGTTGATCTTGGCGTACCGGCGCTCGTTAATGGGACTGAAGACTGGACTGGTATTTTTTATGCAGTTGATCCAACGAAATCTTATTACATGACTTCAGCCACACACTTAACGGCTCTCTATGGATCATTACTGTCTGGCAAGCTGACGATCAATATTCAAGTAGACGGTAGTGCGCTGGAGGAACAACCGTTATCACCAGATCGCTTACAAGAAATTGTAACCGCAGAATTAAAAAATCGCTTCCCAGAAACTACAAACCCGACCATTATCGATGCGGAATACTGGCCATGGACCATGCCAATTGCAGACGAACAATTTGTTGACTATATTCGCAACGCTCAAGGCACGAACAACATCTATGTTGCTGGTGATTATCTCGGTGCGCCATCAATGGAAACGGCAGTGCGCACAGGCACTCGAGCAGCAGCGGCCATAATGGATGCGGCTTAACCCTATTTATTGAACGGTTGTAAAGTAGTTCTTTTTAATCTCAAGCCAATACGGTTCTTGGCGACAGAGTTTTTTGGTGTCTTCAGGATTAGCAAGAATCTGTTTAATCGCCTCTTCAAGGAAAATGGTGTTTTGTGATCCTTTCGCGAGCACAACAGCGTTTGCTGGCAGGTGAGTTTTGAGGTATTGCCCAAGTTTTTCTGCAGATGTAAACCACTGGACATTTTTCATGCCGAGTTTTTGGAGTTCTGGCACGAGAATTTTTTGCGTCCATTCACCGACACAATACACCACATCTGCGTGTTTTTGAATTTCTGGGGCAAGCAACGCATGCTCACTTGCCGAATTATCTCCAAGTTCACGCATGTCACCGATCAAGGCAATGCGCTCACGGTTGTCTTTTTGCGCAACGTCGTCAAGCAATTCAAGAAACGGAATAATTGCCGCACGAGAAGCGTTATACGACGAATCGATAATTGTTGAGTTGTTGATGCCGCTCAAAACCGACGCGCGACCTTTCGGCAATGTGTACTGTGCTTCAATGCCTTTAACCGCATTCTCAACTGGAACATCACACGCCTGCGCAACCAATAAGGCAACTGCAATATTTTGCCAGTACATCCGCGGCAACAACGTTTGTGGAATGGTCACGGTGACTTCTTTATCAGCAAGTTGAATAACAAATGTTGTTCCAATGTCTGAGTGCGTGACTGATTTCATAAACGCCTGGTTACTCTCCCCTTCACCAAAAGTCCAAATATTTTGCTCATCCGTTTTCTCCGTCTGCGCCCAGTGCTGAATTTGTTTCATGATGTGCGCATCATCCGCATTCACAATCCCCAGACTGCAACCCGACTCACGAATAATTCGCGTATCATCATGCGCCATCATCTCCAAAATCTTTTCCATCCGCTGCGCATCTGGCAATTGTTTGTCTTCTGCAGACAGCGCGTCATTATAGAGTCCTGTATGTGTTGGCGCAATATTCAATGACACTGCAATTGTCGGCTGCACAATCCGCAACAAATATTTCATATTCAGCGGCTCATCTGGACCATCAATACCCATTTCAACAATCACGTATGGTGTGTTGCGCAAATATCCCAATCCAAATGGTGCGCGGAGAAGCATCCATAACCAATGCAGCGGGCTATAGCCAGATGGTTTAATCCCAAGTAATCCAAGCGGAACCCCTGTCTGCGTATTTTCAGCTACGACCTTAATCGACAAATTATCTTTCAGCGCAGCATGAACAGCGTTTCTGGTCGACGATTTTCCGAGCGACCCAGCAATACCAATAACCCTCGGTCGATGAATTTTCACGGCCAAATGACCGCAAAATCGTAAATACCGCAAAACAGCAACAACAAGAATGGATTTCATATAATTCGCAAAAATTCAATGGTAATGCTAGAATACTTCTATTATATAGCAATTAGCTCAATACGCCTACAGATATGAATACTTTTTTTAAACAGCAGATTTTGCCAAATGTGACGGCGATTATTGTCACGGCCCTTTTAACTGTCTTCCTATTTGCAGAAGTTTCTGTATTAAATTTGTTCACGGAAAATGATATTTCGCTATCTGTTCGCTGGGGCGACCTATTGATTGGTTTAACCATTTATCTCAAAACGGCGATTGATTTTGCAATTTATATTGCAAACTTAATGGAAAAAAATCGTGGCTGGAAACATCAATTTGCAATTGTTGTTGGTACGGCGGCTGGAAATGGAATCGGGACATTAATTGTCTTATTTGTCTGGACACTCTTTAAAGAAGTCGATTGGCTGCTTGCACTCATGATTTTTATTGCATCATTAGTGTTAGTGCGTCTTGCTGAAGAAGGCTTTGAACACGTTGAAGAAGCAGATGACAAATATCCACGCTGGTTTAAACGCAGTGCGAAATTTTTACATATTAGCGTTGTGCGTTTTAATAAAAGTGTTGCCCCACTACTCAAATATGTTATCCCAAATTTCAGCATGCGCAATTCCGTCGCAACCAGCTTTTGGAGCATGATTAAAATTTCATTTACTGTCCCATTTATTTTAGGTCTCGATGATTTTGCTGGATATGTACCACTCTTCTCTGTTGTCAATGTCTATGGATTTGCGATTGGTGTGTTTGTTGGACACCTTGTTCTCTGCATGCTGCTGTTTATTTCACCAAACAAAACAATTACGGTGATTAAAAACCCCGTCATTTCATATATTGGAAGCCTTGTGTTCCTTGGCCTCGCAATTTGGGGAATGGTTGAGGTGTATGAATTACTCCATCATGCGTTTACCCATTAAACTACTCGACTTGCTACAAAAAACCCCTCTCTCTGCTTGGCTACTGATTCTTTGTGTTGCTGGATACTGGCTGGTGAATGTCGTGTGGATTTGGCTTGATAGCAGCCCACCGATTTGGGATATTGCCGGCCATTCTCATCGCGCCGCTGTGACCGCAGACTTGATTGCAAATTTCGATTTCAAATCAATTTTGACATACGACACTATTTATCCGCCGTTTGCCTATAGTATTACGGCGCTGTATTTTTTACTATTTGGTTTTCATGTCGACGTTCCACAATATTCAAACATCTTTTTTCTGATTGTCTATGTCTGGAGCATGTGGGCCATTGGCAAGCAACTCTTCAAACGCACAGATGTTGCTGTGCTTGCAATTATTACTTCATTGTTCTATCCCCTCCTGGCGCACTTTACGCGGATTTATGAACTGGATTTCGCACAACTCGCGATGGTGTGCGCATCAATTGCTGTGTGGTTCAAAACAGAACAATTACAGAATAGAAAATGGAGTCTATGGTTTGGGGTTGTGATTGCCTGCACGCTCCTCACAAAATGGACTGCCATTCTCTTTTTAATTGGACCACTCGGGTTTTTGATCATTGAGGCGCTATGGCAGCAACGACAAGAGACCGTATTCCGTAAACAATTTTTCATACACCTTGCGATTGCCGTATTCGCAGCAGTAGTGATTGCCGGACCATGGTTTGCGCTTCACCTGAAAACAATTCTGATTTCTGCGCACCAAACGCGCAATAATATTTTTTCTGTGCCATATGAAAATTTGTGGAGTCTGGGAAACATGTTATTTTACCCAACACAAATTCTCCGAACAGTAAGTTGGCCGCTCCTCATATTTTCAATTATTGGTAGTGTCGTTCTATTTTTCAAAAATCGCCGCACTTTCTGGTTTTTACTTGTCTGGATTTTGGTACCATATCTACTCATGACGTTTGTTCTGTACTCAAAAGAAAGTCGCTATTTTTTATCAGCATATCCGGTACTCGCATTTACAGCCGGCAGCCTATTGCTACTTGAAAAAAAACGCATTGCCTGGACATTAACTGGGATGCTATTGATTCTTGGTGCATGGATTTGGCTAGAAACGACGATTGTTACACGACCGTTTCCACAAACATTCTATCAATTCATTCGTTTTGAAAATTACGTCTATGGCTATGGTCAGATCGGTTTTGGTTTTACTGATCCAACACATTACCATCACGACATCGCTCAAATTTCTGATGCAATACAACGTGATGCGGCAACTCGGTTTCCAGAAGGATCTGAAGTCTATCGTCTCAACATTGCCGTCGTTCCAAACAGCATGTTTCTTACCGCTCAACAAATCCAATATTTCAATGTCTTGAATGGCCTGGATCGCAAAATGAATTTTTACGAATTTGATTACAGTCTCAGCACGAAAGTTCGCAGCTCTGACTGGCGCGAACAAATTGTCAAAGCAAATTATCTCATTACCAAAACCGGTGATCAAGGACCGAGTATTTGGGGACCGGCGCTGAAAGATATTGCGAAAGAAGAAAAGAAAAAAGATTCAGAAATTTTTGCACAATTCGAATTGATTGATTCATGGGATTTTTATGGCACCGAAAATGGGACGCAAACCGTCCGCCTCTATCGTAAAAAATAGCGCGCAACCTCAAGAATCTATCTTGATGCAGGATGTGAGCGTATTGACTGGTGTTGGCAGTACAATTCGCAGCATGCTGGCTCGTTTGCGAATTTTGACTGTGCGTGATTTGCTGTGGCATCTACCGGTCCGCTACGAACGCTTACAAGCTGTTCAACAGATCGCGGACATTCCAGTGAATACACCAGTCACAATCATCGGAACTATTCAATCGATTGCTGGACGGCGGGCGTTTCGTCGACGCGGCCTGACAATGGTCGAAGCAGTAGTTGGTGATGAGTCTGGATCAGTAAAAGCCATTTGGTTTCGGCAGCCATACGTTGGCAAGCAACTACAAAATGGCGACATCGTTGAACTTGGTGGTGTATTAAAGTTAGGAAAGTATGGCACGACCATGACGAATCCCAGTTACAAAAAACTGGCTGATGCGCAGGAACAAACGATAGAAAGAGAATCCCCTCAAACAACCTCAAGTCCGAGCAACTCTCTCCTTCCTTATTATCCCCTGACTGCCGGGTTGTCACAAAAATTAGTAAGCCGAGCGATTCAATCAGCACTCAAAATTCTGCCACCAGACATTGACTATCTCCCGGCGACACTGCGTTCTGAACACAAATTTCCACCGCTTTTAACAGCCCTCAAAGATGTCCATCTACCAGATGACCACACCGCTGCACTGCACGGACAACAGCGCTTGTTATTTGATCGCTTTTTTATCGAACAGCTCGCGATTCAAAAAATCAAAAAAACCTATCACGGCAAAAAAGCTCCAGCGATTCCATTCTTGCGAGAAGATATTGTCGAATTTGTGCATTCACTACCATTTGAACTCACTGATGATCAACGCAAAGTTGCCTGGCAAGTGATTCAAGATTGCGAGCAGGATCATCCGATGAATCGCTTGGTGATTGGTGATGTCGGCTCTGGTAAAACAATCATAGCGGCCATTGCGGCACTCAACGCAATTCGTAATGGTTTTCAGGTATCACTCATGGCACCAACCACAATTCTCGCTCAACAACATTACGCGACGCTGCAAAAATTCTTTGCCGATACAGAAATTTCCCTGCGCCTGATAACGAGCGATAATCGGAAGGATCGTAAAGATCTCAAAATTCTCACTGATGATTTGATTATTGGAACACATGCGCTGATTCAAGCGGATGTGAAATTTCGCCGACTTGGCCTTGCTATTGTCGACGAACAACATCGCTTTGGTGTGCAGCAACGCAAACGGCTCACTGAGCAATCAGCGCTGAAAAAAATCACACCGCATTTTTTGTCTTTGAGTGCGACGCCGATTCCACGCACCCTCGCACTCACATTGTATGGTGATCTTGATGTATCCGTCATCACCCAAATGCCGAGTGGGCGCCGGCCAGTGACAACTGAAATTATTTCAAGTGGTGAAACACGGCGAATTGAAAAACACATTCGAGACCGCGCAAAAAAACAGGAAGCGACCTTTATTCTCTGTCCATTGATTGAGGATTCAGAAAAAATGGATGCAATGAGCGTCGCGACCTATGTTGAAAACTTACAAAAATCCTCGCTCGCTGACCTGCGCATTGGCATGCTCCATGGCCGAATGAAACAAACGGAAAAAGACGCGGTGCTCGAAGATCTCTTACAGCACAAACTCGACATTCTCGTCACTACAACCGTCGTTGAAGTTGGCATTGATATTCCACACGCGACCACAATAGTCATTGAAAATGCCGAACGGTTTGGTTTAGCCCAACTCCACCAACTCCGTGGTCGCGTTGGTCGGTCAGATCTGAAATCTTATTGTTTTTTGAAATCCAATGCACAAGGCGGTGTAGCGCGCGAACGACTCAACGCGCTTGTCACAGAACATCGTGGCATGAAGCTCGCGGAAATCGACATGGAACTGCGCGGTAGCGGCGAGCTGTATGGCACACTCCAATCTGGCAGTGGCAAAACACTTGAAGATGCGATGTATTATCCAGAATTACTTGAATCTGCGGCGCAAGCAGCGAAACACTACAGCACAGCCGACCTCAACCCTGAACTGCAAATTCTGGTAGATGAACGTTATAATTCGCTACATCGTGAATAAATAATCCCTCAGAAGCTCACGCTGAGTATTTTGTTGCGACAGGGCTTGTGCTCGCGGCTGCTGTACAGCCTCTGCGCTAAGCCTAATTGTCGCCCCAAAACCTCAGCTCCGCTTCTCAGTCACTAAATCCTTCACATTCTTTACGGATTTATTCGATAAAATTTTGGTCAATCCAAACCGCTTAGCTTCCCGCTCGCGATCTTCAAGTCGACTGACAGATCGCACTTCTCCGCCTAATCCAATTTCGCCCCAGACTGCCACAGTCTTCGGAACCACAAAATCATTGAGCGCCGACACAATCGCTAAACACACAGCCGCATCTAAAGACGGATCCACAAACTTCAAACCACCAACCACATTAATATAGACATTCTCTTGCTCAAGCGACACCCCAGCCCGACGCTGCAACACGGCCAGAAGCATGTTCAGACGATTCACATCAAAACCCGAACACTTTCGCTCGGGATAGCCAAATGATGTTTTTGTGACAAGCGCTTGTACTTCAATTAAAAACACACGATTCCCTTCGAGCACAGAGCTCATCACACTCCCAGAGTTCTCGGACCGCTCATCAATAAACAAAGCACTCGCACTCGGGACTTCTTCTAATCCTTTTTCTCGCATTTGAAAAACGCCGATCTCACTCGTCGATCCAAACCGATTTTTCACTGCGCGCAGCAATCGAAATTGATGCTGCCGATCACCCTCTAAATACAACACAGCATCGACAATATGCTCAAGCATTTTTGGACCACCGAGCTCACCGCCTTTTGTGACATGACCAATAATTAAAATCGGCACACCACTCTGTTTCGCGCACTCAAGCAACCGGACAGTACACGCCTTTAACTGATTCACGCTTCCAGGTTCACCATCAACTAACGACGATGCAATCGTTTGAATCGAATCAATAATCAGCAAGCGCGGCTTCGTCGAAAGTGCTGTTTTACAAATTGATTCCACATGTTGCTCTCCTGAATACAACAACTGATCAGACTGCACACCTAAACGTTCCAACCGCATTTGAATTTGCTGACCAGATTCTTCACCAGACACATAGAGCACATCACCAACACTACTTGCAATATTCCCAGCAATTTGCGCAACCAATGTTGACTTCCCAATCCCGGGGTCACCGCCAATCAACACTAATTCACCAGCCACAAAACCGCCGCCCAACACACGGTCTACTTCTGCAATTCCAGAAACCATGCGGGGCGCATCTGAAATCTCCAACTTCGAAAATGGTGTCACCTCTGCAACCCGTGCTTTCTCAACTGCATCAGCCCGATTCGATAACGCTTCAGGAGCAGAACCACCAGCAGCTCCAGCGCTCATATCCTCCGCAATTGTTCCCCATTTACCGCATTCCAAACACTGCCCAGCCCATTTTGGAAACTGCCCACCGCAATTGCTGCACGCAAAAATTGTTGCTGATTTTTTCATATTTTTGACTATTCAACTTACAAAAACAGTATAACAAAAAAATCAAAAAACCGAAAGAAAACCAATATATAATAATGGGCTTCTACTTATCTGTCTTTCGATCTCCGCCTTTTTCGTATTTACTAAAATGCATTGGATCTGGCTTGGAATAACGCCCACCCCAACCCCAACCGTGCTTCTCCCAAATCGCGACAAAATCTGCCGGCATATCTGTTCGTAAAGGCGCTTGGTATGGATTATTTTTTGGATTAACATCAATCGCTAAACCATAGGCATGAATTGAATATGTTGTTCCACCCGTTACTTTACGACAATTATATCCCTCATGTTCAGTTGCTGGACTACGGTCATTCAGAGCTGGTGTAACCGCATAAAAAGTTTGCCCACCTTTGGCTTGCCATTCCGCATCAATTGCTTTTAAGCTTGCTGCAACCTCTTTGTTGACTCTTGTCGTCATGCCAAACAAGGTGATTTTTTCGGTATTTGCTTCATCACAAGACTTAATCGCCACCTGCTCTCCACTTGGACGTTTTAAATAGACAGTGCCTTTTCCACAACTACTTTCTTGAACAGTACCAGAATCCATTGGCACAGGTAATGATGGATTTGTAAATTGAACCAATGCTGGATTAATTGTATACAAAATCAAATACGAACTAAACGCCAATACGACACCAATAATTGCATGCAAAATTCCATCTTTTGCCTTGCCAATAATATCTGAATTACCAGCCGCTGCGGCCCATTGAATGCCATGAAACATAATCATGACAGCTGCAACAACCCCAATTGTCGTGACAATAAATGTATAGAGCTGTAGCAAATAATCTGCAAGCCCTAAGACAGCTTTTGTTTGTCCAAATGGAACCTCTAATGCTACATTTGTTCCTTGTCCAAAAGCGACACTTGGAATGATCAATCCAAGTAATCCCACAAACACAACTGACCGGAAAAAAAATTGCTTCATATTATTGATTCAAGGCTTCATCAATCACCGCCCGTAAAGAGTCAGCAGACTGCGCACCATTTAAGCGCTTCCCGTTCACAAAATAAGTGGGCACCTCATCAATCCCAATTGACTGACCAACAAAATAACTTTGGACAACCAACCGCTCTGTTGTCGCTCCACCAACACATGCACTAAACGTATTCACATCTAACCCAACATCAGCGGCCAGCGTATTCCACGGCTGCGTGATAAAAGAGGATTGCGCATCCAGCAAGGCATCATGATATTCCCAAAACTTGTCTTGCTCTGCAGCGCAACGACCGGCTATTGCTGCGATCTCTGCATATTGATGGATATTTGCAAGTGGATAATCCTTCCAGACATGCTGCACGGTCTCAGGGTATTCACTCAGCACTGTTGCTAACGTATTTTTCATGGCTGCACAATTTTCACATTGAAAATCACCAAACTCAATAATGGTTACTTTTGGTTCAGTTGCTCCGCGCTTTGGATCTGATGGAAGAGCGATTGGAGCGCCTTTGCTTATTTCGGTTTCACTGACTTTTGGAACAACCGAGACAAGCGGATCGCTACTTGGTGACACTGTTGTTTTTGGAGTGACAACTAATGATGAATTCACTGGCTGGTCTACAAAAAAAACATACAGCACTGTTGCGATACCAAGCAACAACAATCCGGCAATACCAGTAATCAGAAAAAAGAGGTGATGTTTCATAGGTGTTATTGTAGTCTAATTTTCACAAGTTGTCCGCTCGTCGAATCCTGAAAAATCAATTGTCCATCTTTGGTTACTGTGACAGACTTTGGAGCCACTGAATACACTGCCTGCCCTTGATTGTTCACCGGCGTTGCAATCTTCGTCTTAATTCCACTCTTTAAATCAATTTTATAAATATCGTCTGGTACACCATTTAAAATATTTGGCTCAAGTCCGTAGCCATATTTTTGGTTACTTGGCACACCACAATAGAGTGTTGATGAATCTTTTGTGAATGCACATTTTTCGGCAAACGTATTTAAGCCAATTTCACGGCGGTTGTTTCCAATATTCTCTCCATCTGAATCAACAATAGACAATGATGGTTTATATTCAGTGGCCGTTGAGTACACACTATACAGCATCCGCGCGCCATCAGTTGAATACTGACTTTGAAAACCACGCCCCTCAACGACAGTGCCTTTAAAATTTTCTCGATTCAAGCCAATGAAGCCAATTTCTTGGCGATTGACATCAATATACGATGAATAGGTAGCTGCCACTTTTCCAGTTGGCGACCACCCAACTTGCACTCGATGTTCATTCTCACCCAGTGCTTCCAGCGTCTTCGCTTGTGATCCGTCTGGGCTACTCATTGCGAGCACACGACGCTCTGGGTCTTGATGCATATACTTAAATGCAATGTCACCACCGTCTTGCGAAAAATCAAACTGTTCAAATTCTTTTGGCAATGTCACTTGCTTATTATTACTGAGGTTGTAATAGACATTCGCACCGTCTGGAAATTCCAAAATCACTTCGTTGTTCGTTTTATTCCAGGTGACATTTTGGACATTTGGAAATTCTGCTGTACCAATTTGTTGAATATTTCCATTACTATCAACCGAATAAAATTTACCGGTCACAGCGTCATAATACCGCACTCCATCACCTTGTTGCCCTGGCGCCGGTGCTGGGTTTTTTGTTTCGGCATCTGGCGTTAACGGCGTGACCTGGGTCTGTCCACCACGTGCGACACTATCAATTCCTGGTAACGCAACATTTCCATTCAAATTTCCATTACCGTTTTGGTTTACGCCACCATTTACATTTCCTAAAATATCATTGATATTCGGCAAGCCAGCATTTGTATTTGCATTTTGATTGGTTGGAGTTTCTGCAGCTGGTGTTCGAAAAAAGACCCAATAGACCAGGAACGCCAAAACCAATAAGCCCACAACAAAACCTCCTATCAGGAGAGCTTGCTTCAAACGAGGTGTCAGCTCAAAATTCATATAACAAAATTATAGCAAATTTGTTGTTATCCGACTATCAAGATGGGCAGATAGCGTAGGTCACCACACTACTACCGATGATAGATAGCCCGCCCGTTAGCAGCCCCAGGACCTGCGACCCAGCAAATGATAAAAAGGAAGATTCTCCACAAATAGCATAATACACAACAAAAAGAACAGAGATACATAAAACAATACTCATACAGAGCAATAATATGAGCGCTATGACCAACCATTTCATTACTGGCGTATTGACTACCAACCTACCAGCAAGTGCTCCGAGAGCGGTTCCGGCACCCGGCATCAGCGCACTTCCAATTGCAGCGCCAGCCTCTTCAGCAACTTTTGTTTTAGCGGCGTTCATTGCAGCATTTTTTATGCCTTCACGGCCACCGGAGGCCGCATTAATAAGAGAACCAGCATTTATCGCGCTTCCCATTGAAGCGCCGGCCTCACCAGCCGCACCTTCACCACCAAGCAATCCGTCCGCTTCCCCACTCGCTCCTTGACCGGCTGTCCGAGCGGCAGTTTTTTCTTTGTTTAAATTACCGGCTGTTGAAGCTTCGTCTTCTGGAGCGACGGAATTGGACGACGACTCTCCTGCTTCTGCATTTTCTGCAGCCGCATCTTCTGACTGAGCAGTATCATCAGCAGCGCTCTCGTCTTCTGTAGCATCGTCACCAGCTTCTTCAGTATCCTCATCTTGTTCGTCTTCGTCCTGCTCTTCATCTGGTTCTTGATTCTCTTCTTGCTCAGAATTTTCTTGATCCGGAGATTCTTCGCTACCCTGTTCTTGCTCTTGCGGGGACTGAGTTGTTGGTTGTGGCTTTTCTTGTGATTGTTGCGGTTGTGGCCGCTCTCCTTCTTGTGGTGACTCTTCTGATTGTGGCTGTTGCTCGTCTGGAGATGGTTGTGACGACGATGGGAGATCTGGTGCTTGTGCTATATTTTTTTGCTGTGGAACCTCTGGTTCAGATGGCGCGGCTGACTGACCTTCCTGAGCTGGCGGCGCTTGTGGCTGTGATTTTTGAGTTGATTTTTGGTCAGCTTCCGGCGTATCATCTACTGGAATTGATGGTACTGCCCCTGCGACTGCCTGATCTGCTATTGCGCGTGCAGCTCGTTTGGCAGCTTCTAATCGTAGAGCTAACTCAGCTGGATTAATGATATCGTCCTCAATTGCCTCTGTAACGGCATCAGTAATATCCGATTTTTTATCTGCAAGGTCAGCCTGAATTTGATCAACGACCTGAGACTCCAGAATCTGATCTTCTAATTCTTCTTTCAATTCTTCATTATTCTCTATTGCCATGCAATTTGATCCACTTTCCACGAACCATCGCTATAGACCATATTCACCAATACATCCTGCACAAATGTCCGCTGTTCATTCGTGCCCTTAATTTCTGATCGTTGTGTAGAGACACGAACTTGAGCGGCTTTACGTTCACTATACTGTTCCGATTTTACTGATAGTACAGTAGTGGTGATACCATAAAACGGATCTGTATTACTGGTGTTACTACCGCCACTTTTTGCAATCAAAGCATCAGATTCTTTCTGGAAACCGCTGGTCATAAACGGTTTCACATTGATAATATTTTCAAAATCATTGCGGTTACTGTAGGTCCCATAGCGTTCAATAAATACTCGTGCTACTCGAAGAGCGGCAGCTGCGTCATCAGTCGATAATGCCGTGTTGGTTGGCGTTGTTGGGTTGGCGTTGACAGTTGGTGTTGTTGCATTGGCATTACTTGTGGGTGTCGTTTCTGGAATCCCTTGGTTTACCACGATTGCACTATTCGTGTTCGTTGTCGCAGCTGGTGTCTCCGGCGTGGTTGTGCGAAAAAAGACAAACCAAATGGCACCAGCGAGAAGAAGAACGACGATGCTACCACCGATAATGAGAAGAATGTTTCGTTGTGACATATACAAAAAGAATCAATAAATTTATATAATAGGATTTTGTCCAGTGAAAGCATTTTGCGTTTCTGCTGTTTGCGAGGCTTCAGTTTGTTCTTGCTCAAACTGCAACAACTGCCGTGGATCTGAAGTAATGATTTTATCTTCAATTGGCGACGCGACCACTTGCATCGCGACATGCTTCTGGCCAGCAAAGAAAATTCCTTGCCCAACACTACCTTCCAGGAGCAGATATTTTTCGCTGTCAGTCAATAAAAACACTTTCTGAATATTATCAATCGCAGCTGGGGATTGTTTTAATAACATTTGCATAGCCGAGTTGGTGACAATCGCCGCACCATATGGTGAACGCAAAAAGTCATTCACATCTTGGGTAATGGTTGTCACACCGAGGTAATATTTACGACAGCGTTTCACCAACGCGTAAATAAATTTCGCTGAATCTTCATTTTGCATCAACCACCAGGCTTCATCAATCACGAGAATCCGCTTTTTCAATTCTGAACGCACAGTATTCCAAATGTAGTTCACGATCATGTAAATCGCCATTGGTCGCAGCTCGTCTTCAAGGTCACGAACTGAAAATACCATCAACTGATTTTTGGTATCAATATTTGTTGGTGAATTTAAGAGCCCTGCAAATGTTCCTTCAGTGTATTTTTTAAGCTTGATCACCATATTAGCTGTTCCTTCAAAACCTTCCAAAATATCAATAAAGTCCTGCATGATTGGCGCCTCAACCTTCGTCAAATCAGCGTCTGGTGTAATATCTTTTTTCGCATAGGTTTCGATGAGTGCACGATCCAAAATAGAATCTTCGGCTGCGGATACTTCTCCAAGCATCACACGCAACAATCCTTTAATCGTAATCACGGCTGAGCGAATAATATCGGCTGGCTTATCTGCTCCACCCACTGGTTTTGGTAAATCAAATGGATTAATTTTTACCTCAGAATTCAACGAAATATTAATAAACGATCCACCGACGGCATCTGATAAATGCTTATATTCATTTTCTGGATCAATCACCATGACGTCCGTCCCCATCATCAGTGAGCGCAAGATTTCTAATTTCACTGTATAACTTTTTCCAGCACCAGAAGTCGCGAAGACAACTGCATTCGCATTTTGCAATGAGAAACGATCAAAAATAATTAAACTGCCGTTGTGGCGATTGACTGCATACATAATACCGTTGTCTGATGTCAGGTCAGATGAAATAAACGGAAATGACGATGCAACTGGCGAGCTATTCATATTGAAGTAAATCGACAGCTCATCAAGACCAAGCGGCATGGTTGAATGAAATCCTTGTTCAGCTTGATAAAAGCCACGTTTCGCTAAAACCAAACGACTGCCAAATAATGTATCGAGCTCTTCCATTCGGTCTGTCAGGTCTTTTTCATTATCGGCATAGACAGACACATACAGGGCATATTGAAAAAACTTCTCCGTGCCTTGCGTTAGCGAATCACGCAATTCTTCAATGTCTCGCAAAGCCGTTTCACGAATTGGATCACGCGGCGCACCTTTGTCACGGTCTGACGACAATGTTGCTTCTAATTCACCAACTTTTTTCTTGAGCTGCTTCAAAATAATATCAGACTTCACTGGGTAGAAAAACATACTCACATCCAGCTCCTTGTTCATCATGATGATTTGTGAGAACCACCCAACAGAAATGTAGCGTGGATAGGACACGACAAACATCGTACTGACCAATTTGCCACCAAGATCAACAAACCGTGCTTGAACTGACATAGCAGCTGGAGCAATCAGATCTAATACTGTCGTGACACCTTTTCGATAAATCTGTGCGGCTTGCAGAATTTCTGCAGCTTCATTGACTTCTTTTTTCCGCGGTGGCGGTGCATCAGGCAACGCTTCAGTCACAACAGTTGATTTCTCAGACAAGCCTTGTAAAAAACCACTGTCTTCCTGCAACGCCTGCTCTGGCTGACCCTCTGTCGGTCCACCAGCGACCTGTAATTCTTCGGCTGACAAAACAACTGGGTCAGTTGGTTTCTGAATCTCAAGCTCGGTTGGTTTTTTTCGTAAAAATTCAAACATATTAGCGGGTTGTCCAATCAATATTCATCTGATCAATATCTGGGAGACCTTGACTCGTCACAGAATGCGGATTGTAGGTGTTATAGTACAACTCAATCAACGACTGTGTATCAAGAATAGTACTCGACAAACCGATACTTGATAACCCATTTGTTACCTGGCTCACCCGACGGTCTAATTCCAGTTGATATTTTTCAAATGTTTTTTGTGAAAGCGCAACACTACTCGCCGGATTCAATACTTCACGAAAACGTGACCAAAAGGACTTCTGCCCTTTTGCAGATGCTGAATACGGCACAACGACATAAAATTTCTTTTCCATGATCTTTGCATCTGTCACCAACGTTTCAATAAATGCCCGATAAGAAGCGGTTTGCTCATGCAGCAACTCATTTGTTTGTTCAGCCATCAACTGATCGATTTTTTTCAAATATTGTTCAATGTTGAGCGGACGCGATTGAATCACAATTTGCATTTCAAAATCAAGTGAATTCAAAAATGACACATAGCCTTGAATAATCCCTTGCTGCTCATCTTGTGACTTCAATGCAAAATTTAAACTCCCAACCAATAAAACACGACGCAAAGTTCCGTCTTTCATCATCACAATACCATCACGAATTTCACGAAATGGAATATAGCGCTGGGAAGCTGGCGTTTTAGGCGTTGTTCTGCGCGGTGGTCGGATTTTTTCTGATTTTGGTTTTCGTGCCATATAATTTATGTAGTTTCATCAATTTCACCGTGATAAACCCCGCCTGTATCAACCAACAATGCCATTTCCGCAAGATGTGATTGAGTTGCCCGAGCTTTTAGCGGTGGCGCCTTAGGTGCGAGTTCTTCAATTTTCAGTTGCTTGTCACGGCTCATTTCTCGACGCCACACCCGAATATTTGGCTTCTTGGCAGTTTGAAATAAATTCAACAAGACATAATGCATTGACTGCCCATTTATTTTAATAAATGCCAAAATTCCACCAACGCCGAGCGTCGTCAACACCAGTGGTAAAAAAATTGCTGGTGATTGAAACAGAGAAAACTCAACATACGCGAGACCGCTGGCTGCCAACATGATTACAAATTGCCTGCCAGAAATTGGTCCGATAATTTTGGATTCGACTTCAATAAATTGTGGAACGATGAATTGATTACGGGGCATACTCAAAATCGTAATTGACGATTCAAACTGGCAATGGCTTCAAATTCTGCGACTGTCAGTACCTCTTCACCAGACAACTGACGTTGATCAATATACTGATTCACTGGAACACCTTGACTGAGACTGGCATTACCAATTTGCACATAGAGCTGGTGTAGTGGACTGTCCTGCCAGGCGCGAATCGCTTCTGCTCGTTTACTAATTGATTCTTGTGTTTGCAAATCAATTTTTTCTTTAATGAAAGCGGTGGCAGCATCTGGATTTGTGCCGAATGAACGTAATTCAGCAATTGAGAATTTTTTCAACTCCTCTATTGGCCCCATCACTTGTTCGAGACGATGCTTCCCATTGCCATTGGTCAACGCTGATTGGTTGCGAATACTATCAATTCGACGAATTGGTGAATCAGTTTCTGGTCTCACCGATTTTTGCTGCATTTGTGCGACATCAAGATTGGCAAAAATATCTTCAACTGAGTTGGTAGCGGGCGATGGTGGACTTGGCACTGCGCTGGCAGGAGTATTTGAAAGAAAATTAGACTCTTGAGTAGAGGCTGGTGTTTGTTTTTCCGCATTACGTCTGTCATCAAACTGCTTATGACGCTGCATCATTTCTGTCACTTGTTGGAATGTTGGCTGGGCTTTTTTGGTCGCATCTTGGAATTGCGGTCGACGTCGGAGACGGTGCTGTGCTCCTTCAGTAAAACGCTGGGCAGTATTCAAACAACTCGCTGCAATATCTGCTGTGAGATTAACCCCACCAGATTCAATCGGTGTTGTCAGTGTCGTCATCACCTCATCACGCGTTCGCTCGCCTTTTGCAAAGGCTGCGATCAGGCTGAGAAAGCGATTTTCCGCTTCAATACTAGCGAGCAACAAGGCATGTTCAGCAAGTACCATTTCTGCAAGTGACTGGTAATCAATCCCGTCTTTTGGTTTTTGAGGTGGCTGTGGTTGCTGTGGTGAGATACTTGGAGTACGTGGCGTGGGTGTGACAGATTTTGGTGTTGGCGGTAAGGGTGGTGGCGTAGGTACAGGCGCAGGTGTAGGAGCTATCACTTCCTGCGCTTGTGGGGCAAGAGGCTTTGGCTGGGCCTTGACTGGCAATGGCTGCGGAGGCATTGGTGTCGTTAATTGGACTGGCTCAACTTTTTTTGGCGCAAGGGACGCAACAGACTGCTCG
>JBIIKE010000022.1:0-9305 GCA_044233365.1 Bdellovibrionales bacterium
AGCTGGACGGTTTTCATTTAACGTCAAAGGTGGACGTTGCGAAGCGTGCCAAGGCGATGGCGTTATTCGCATTGAAATGCATTTCTTGCCAGATGTGTATGTTGAATGTGATGAATGTCATGGTAAACGCTACAACAAACAAGCGCTCGAAATTTTTTACAAACAAAAAACGATTGCTGACATTTTGCAAATGACCATCGAAGAAGCGACAAACTTTTTTGCAAACATTCCAGCGATTCACAAAAAACTGGCAACGTTGAATGAAGTTGGATTGTCCTATATCCAACTCGGACAAAATGCGACAACATTGTCTGGCGGTGAAGCACAACGTGTAAAACTCGCAACAGAATTATCACGTCGCGCTACCGGAAAAACACTCTATATTCTCGATGAGCCAACAACTGGATTGCATTTTGCGGATGTAAAACGCTTACTTGTTGTATTGCAAGAATTGGTTGATCGTGGAAACAGCGTACTTGTTATTGAACATAATCTCGATGTCATTAAATGCGCTGACTGGATTATTGACCTCGGTCCTGAAGGTGGAAACAAAGGTGGACAGATTATTGCAACCGGCACACCAGAAGATGTCGTGAAGGTGAAAGGCAGTTACACCGGACAATACCTCGCGCCATTACTGAAAAAATAATTACGCCTTCATGTCTTCTGCGCAATTGCCGATTCACACTTGGAATGACTCACTCTATGCAACGATTGTGTATTTAGACCTGTTTGATTTTGCACCAACCCTCATTGATCTCCAAAAATGGCTTCTGCGACCGCAACAATTTTCTGCGATACCAAGTTTGTCTGAAATGGAAGCACTGCTCGCGGCGGATGAACGAATTATCTGCGTTGAAGGGGTGTATGTCTTGCACGGGCGGGAGCAGCTCATTGAAATACGGAAACAAAAATACAACTACACTGATGCAAAATGGCAACACGCAAAACCGTTTATTCGTTTGTTGTCATTCATGCCGTTTGTGCGCGGAGTGTGGCTCTGTAATTCTATGGGCTGGAATAATGCACGGCGCCTGAGTGACATTGACCTTGTGATTATCGCGGAAGATCGACATGTCTGGACAGCTCGGTTTTTTACCGCGGCGCTGATGAAGCTTTTGAGACAACGCCCGGGGGAACAACATCCTGCAAAATCCCTCTGCTTGTCGATGTATATTTCAAACGCGCATCTCACTATTGAAGACTCACGACTCTCACCCACAAGTATTGGCGGCGATATCTATTTTGATTTTTGGTGCACACAACTCTATCCAGTGATTGATCGTGATGATCTCTATAAACGTTTTTGTACTGAAAACCAATGGTTATCAAACACCTTTGCCGATATCGCTTGGACCGAACCTGTCCCGCACCGACAACTACACTGGCAATCATGGCACAAAAATCTACAATCTGTATTTGAGCTCATTGCATGGCCATTTGAAAAAATCTTAAAATACTGGCAATTTCGTATTATGCCATTGGAGTTGCGAGAGCTCGCGAATCAAGACACCCGTGTTCGGCTGAATGACTCTGTGCTAAAATTTCACACACATGATACACGTCAAGAAATACATCAACGCTTTGTGGAGCGGCTCGGCTGAGTTATTGTTATTGCTCACTGTTTTTCTACTACCATTTCAAACACGCTGGATATTTCATGTGGCGGAACGGGCGGGCTATGCATGGGAATTTGGCACGCGGAGTTTTTATATTGTGGATGGTCTCATTGTGTTGGCGTTTTTGCTTACCCTCTTGCAGTGGTCACCAGAAAAATCGGCGCGGTTGAAAAAATATGGCTTGTTATTTTCATCTGCAAGTCTCGTGTTGCTCGCAAGTTATCTGTCATTTTTATTCGCGGACAATAAATCCATCAGCGGGTGGTGGTTATGGAATGTACTCCTATCAATAGCATTTTGTTTTACGCTGGTGATGTCACGTGTGTCATGGACCCGACTCGCCTGGACTGTTGTTGCAGCCATGACGTTACAAGCGATTCTTGCAATGGCTCAATGGAAGCTCCAAGCAGTGCTCGGAAATACGTGGCTTGGAATTGCAGAACAATTCCCAGAAAATCGCGGCGTGCAGGTGGTTAGCACACTGCCGTACGGACGCGTCTTACGACCATATGGCGCGCTACCCCATCCGAATATTCTCGCTGGCTATGTAACTATCGGGATCTGGTTTGCAACGAGCTTACTCGATCAAGTGAGCAAACGCTCTTTCAAAAAACGTGAGGCAAAACTTGCTCTGACGCTCTTGCTTGGCATGAGCCTCGCTCTACAAACCAGTGCCTTATGGATGACTATGTCACGTTCTGCATTATTGGCCCTAGGCATTACATTAATCGGTGTTGTATTATGGCACGCCATTGAACGACAGCGACTATCTCAAGCTATGGTAATCAGTGTCTGTAGTATTGCCCTGCCGATTCTTATTCTCACCTGGATGTTTTCTTGGTATGTCACGCCGCGCGCCGAAGGCTTACTCGCAACTGAGACTGCGCCGACACTTGAGCAACTCTCTATTGAACAGCGCGTCTCAAGCATGAATCATGTGCTCAGCGCTATTGAAAAAAAGCCACTATCCGGCATTGGGATTGGGAATGCAACCCTCAAACAAGCCGAACCTGTCCACAATGTCCTTCTCCTCATATTTCATGAAACTGGCCTCTTTGGTCTCATGAGCGTCGCCCTATTTGGCGTCAGTCTTGCAGCCCTGCTCTGGAATCAATGGCACGAATCTACTCACAACCGACTAATGATTACAACTGCCGGATTGATACTCGCAACTCTCTTCATTATTGGATTGTTTGACCATTATTTGTGGTCGCTCCACGCTGGTTCACTCCTCCTCTGGCTGTGTATTTCTAGTGGATTCCTCGCAGTTGACGAGAACGCTTAAATTGGATATTCTACATTAGCACTCGAAGCAATAGAGTGCTAATTAATTAAAAAATAATCAACGAATTTTTTATTCTATGAGTATCCAACCTCTTGGAGACCGACTTCTCGTCGAAGTCAAACAGACCGAAACCACGACAGCCAGCGGCATCGTTCTCCCAGACTCAGCAAAAGAAAAAAAGGCTGAAGGAACGATTATCGCAATCGGCAATGGCGAAAAAATCACCGCTTTGAAACTCTCTGTCGGCGAAACTGTACTTTTCGGAAAGTACGCTGGCGACGAAATTGAAACCGAAGACAAGAAAAAAGAATTCAAAATGTTATCAGACAAAGAAGTTCTCGCAGTTATTAAATAATTTGATTGATTACACTATATGGCAAAAGAAGTTGTATTAGGAGCAGAAGCTCGCAAAAAAATGATCGCGGGATTGAACATTCTCGCCGATGCAGTCAAAGTAACTCTCGGACCAAAGGGTCGGAATGTGGTGTTAGATAAAGGCTACGGCTCCCCTGTTATTACAAAAGATGGCGTGTCCGTTGCAAAAGAAATTGAACTCGAAGACAAATTTGAAAACATGGGCGATGGGACCACAACTGCAACAGTACTCGCACAAGCAATTGTGATGGCCGGACTTGAATCCGTCGACAAAGGTGCGAATCCAATTTTCATTAAACACGGTTTAGACAAAGGCGTGAAAGCGCTTGTTGAGGAGCTTGGCACAATGGCCAAACAAATCGACACAACTGAAGAAATTGCGCAGGTTGCAAGCATCTCAGCAAACGACAAAGAAATTGGCCAAGTCATTGCAGAAGCGATGGACTCTGTTGGACGTGACGGTGTGATTACTGTCGAAGAATCACAAAGCTTTGGCATCACAAAAGATGTTGTTGAAGGCATGCAGTTCGACAAAGGCTATGTGTCACACTACATGATGACAAACCCCGATCGTATGGAAGCAGTCTATAACGACGCGGCTATCTTAATCACTGATAAAAAAATTAGTGCTGTTGCTGAAATTGTTCCGCTGCTCGAAAAACTGGCGCAAACTGGACGCAAAGATCTTGTGATTCTTGCTGAAGATGTTGATGGTGAAGCGCTGGCGACACTGGTTGTGAATAAACTCCGCGGAACATTTAACACACTTGCAATTAAAGCTCCGGGTTTTGGTGATCGTCGCAAAGAAATGCTTGAAGATATTGCGATTATGACCGGCGGAACAGTAATTGCAGAAGAAGTTGGACTGACTCTTGAAAATGCAACTCCAGAACATCTTGGACATGCCGGTAAAGTGATCGCAACCAAAGACAACACAACGATTGTAGATGGCAAAGGTGATGCGGCAGCGATTGAAGCTCGTGTTGTTGCTATCTTAAATCAGCTTGATCAGTCTGATTCTGAGTTTGATCGCGAAAAACTGGCAGAACGAAAAGCGAAACTGACTGGTGGTGTTGCAGTGATTAAAGTTGGTGCAGCAACCGAAACGGAAATGAAAGAAGTAAAAGATCGCATTGAAGATGCGCTGAATGCAACACGCGCCGCTGTTGAAGAAGGTGTAGTGATTGGCGGTGGAACAGCACTGATCCGCGCAATGAAAGCACTTGATTCTGTTGATGCAGTGAATGCTGATGAAAAAGTCGCAATCGAAATTCTCCGTCGTGCCTTAGAAGAACCAACTCGCCGCATTGTTGAAAATGCCGGCCAAAATGCTGATGAAAAAGTGGCTGCAGTCAAAGCTGCTGAAGGAAACATTGGATACAATGCTGCCCTCGACCAAATGGAAGACTTAATGGCAGCAGGTATTGTGGATCCAAAAAAAGTGACTCGCTCAGCACTCGAAAATGCTTCATCAATCGCTTCATTGGTCTTAACAACTGAAGCAGTTGTTGCAGAAATTCCAAGTAAGGATGACGCAGCCGGCGGTATGCCTGCTGGAATGGGTGGCATGGGAATGCCAGGAATGATGTAATCCAAAAAAGAGCTTGCTTCCGGAGAAGTGTCTCGGGAAAGATCCGACCGTGCGGATCAGTTTCCCGTAGACACATTCTCCTTCGCAGCTCTTTTTTTATTGCAGAAATTTGAATAGACAAAGGGTCAGAACAATCCGAAGAAAGCTCCAACCGCGCTAGCAATGCCGGCGCACAAAAAAACTACTACCACAAGAAATGCCAAGACCATACTGGTCATGGCCGGATGGGTATTGCCCATTACTCACCTCCTATCTCGACCCTAACACAGACTTTTTTATGATACAATAGCGCTATATGGAAAAAATGACTGCGACCGAGCGCACCGAATACTACCTCGAAAAACTATTTTGGCCACTCATTGGCGGAGCGGTCTTAGTCTGTGCGTCCTATTATAATATCTACCAAGCCTATATCATCACTGGCGTGTATCTATTTTTGGCGTACATTATCACACGACTGACAACAACTCTGACAGAACACTGGAAAGTAGGCGCGGTTGTCGGCTTACTGACCGGTACAATCCTTGGAATCATTCAATCAATCTTCGTCTTGATCATTTATTTTTCTGTCCCAAATATTTTTGCGATCCTCCCCCGCATTCTCATCACGGCCGCAATAATTGCAGTCAGTAGTGGTCTTCTGATTGAACTCTACTATATCGCTCTTCGCACCTGGACGCGATATAACACCAAATCATCTAAAAATATTGCGGCAACACACAAAAAGAAAAGGCCCTCATAAAGAGGACCTTTCCTGCGCTCACTTTACGTGCGAGCCGTTATGTATTTATCCAGCTGACTCGTCTTGTGCTGGTTTCCCAGCTGCATCAGCTTTTTTCGCCGCAGCCGCATTACTCATAATCGTTTTGCGAATCTCTTTCATGAGTTTTTTATTCTCATTCAAATGTTGTTTTGCTGCCTCTCGACCAACACCAAGTTTCTCTTCACCAAAAGCATAGGTATTGCCATTTTTCGCAATAGCACCCAATGCGACACCTGTATCCAGTAAATCACCGGCAAGACTAATCCCTTCATTATACATAATGTCGAATTCAGTGGTACGGAATGGAGCCGCCACTTTATTCTTCACAATCTTCACTTTAACGCGATTCCCAACTGTCGCTTCACCTTTTTTAATCTGCGCTGCACGACGGACTTCAATTCGAACTGAAGAATAAAACTTCAAGGCCATACCACCAGTTGTCGTTTCTGGGTTTCCAAATACAACGCCAATCTTCATGCGAGTCTGATTGATAAAAATCACGACGCAATTGGTTTTTGAAATAATGCTTGTTAACTTACGCAGTGCTTGGCTCATTAACCGCGCCTGCAAGCCCATGTGTGAATCTCCCATATCACCTTCAATTTCCGCACGTGGAGTGAGCGCTGCGACAGAGTCGACAACAATGACATCAACTGCGTTCGAACGCACCAAAGTTTCCAAAATTTCAAGGGCCTGCTCTCCATTATCTGGCTGAGAAATCAACATCTCTGTTGTGTTGATGCCAATTTTTTTCGCGTATTCTGGGTCAAAGGCATGTTCAGCGTCAATGAAAGCTGCGGTACCGCCTATTTTTTGCACTTCAGAAATCACATGTTGCGCGAGTGTAGTTTTTCCAGATGACTCTGGACCATAAATTTCGACAACCCGACCGCGTGGCATCCCGCCAACGCCGAGTGCCAAATCGAGTGATAAACAACCGGTCGGAACCGACTCAACATTCATGTGCTTTGAATCTCCGAGTTTCATAATTGACCCATCACCAAATCGATCGCGAATTTGTGCAATCGCGAGATCAGCGGCTTGTTTTTTCCCATCCTCTTTGACTGTTTGGACGGCCTTTACTTCCTTCTCTTCTTTTTTTGCTGCCATATGTGTTTAGGCTTATTTATTATTGTAGGGTGGTAAGAGTATTCTAACCGAATAATAACCGAATGTCAAAAATGCATCTCTCGCTGCCTGTGGATATCGTTATTGTGTATCCGGCATTACAACATCAACCTCTGGCGCATCAAACAAAACCTGTCGGATCACTTCCCGTTTCCGGCTACGTTTAAATTGCGCGGTCACGCGAATCGTATTCAAACCATCTTTCACAAATAACTCAGCACGAAAGACGCCGTCGGAATTCACATCCTGACGCTGACCATTAATTTCCACACTGGCTTCTGGTGATGTAGTTCCACCAATCGTAATTTTTTCTGTTGGCGTCTGATAATCTGTTGCTGGCTCAGTCACCATCAGTTCTGGCGGATTATAGAGCCGCACCAACTGAATTGTGACGTACAATGCAAACGCCAACACGAGTAAACCGAACAAACCGAACTTCACAAGCTGTGGGATGATAATCGCGCGGCGTTGTTCATATGACCGTAAAACCGCAATCTTGCGCGCTGTTGCATCTTTTGGTTCGCGTTTTTTATTTGGTAAGACTTGCTGTGATTGTTCATGCTGTGCTTTTGGACTGTCTCGATAAATCAAAATTTCTTTTTCGTACAACGCTGACACCAACTCCCACGGAATACCGAGAAACTTCGCGTAGACCTGCAAATAATTTCGAATGTAGACCGGCGACGGCAAATCACTGTATTTGCCTTTTTCTAGCGCGAGCAAAAAACTGCTCATAATTTTTGTAGCTTGAGCCGCTTCATCTAGCGTAATATGTTTTTCAGCTCGTGCACCAGCGTCCAGATCATCAATCATCTCGTCATCTTCAAGAACATCTTCATCATCTGCGTCTTCAAGCTCAGTATCATCATCATCATCTTCATCATCTGCTGGGCCCAAATCCATTTCTGTTGCCAAAATCTCGCGGGGCTTACTACCTTCAGCTGGACCAATAAATCCTTCTTCTTCAAGAATGTCTAAAATTCGAGCGGCCCGTGCATACCCAACCCGCAGCCGACGTTGCAATAATGACGCAGACGCTTTTCCAGCTTGCATTAAAATCGCTTTGGCTTCTTCTAATAATTCATCACTATCAGCATCACCAGAATCACCAACCATTCCTGGAATTCCTTTCGTAGAAATTTTTTCTGTAATATCACTATTATATTCTGGTTCACCAGCTTGTTCTTTTAAAAATTCAACGACTTTTTCAATTTCAGTTTCATCAATATACGCACCTTGATAGCGACGTGGTTTACTGGTACTTGGATCAATGTAGAGCATATCACCACGACCAAGTAATTTTTCTGCGCCGGAGAAATCTAAAATTGTTCGAGAATCAACCAGCGATGTCACCGCAAAGGCGATACGCGTTGGCATATTCGCCTTAATCAAACCAGTAATCACATTCACTGATGGGCGCTGGGTTGCAAGAACAAGATGAATGCCGACCGCGCGCGACATTTGAGATAAGCGCACAATCGCCGCTTCAACTGAAGAAGACGCAACAGACATAATGTCAGCCAATTCATCAATAATAAAGACGATATATGGCATACGATCTTCGTTGCTGGCAGCTGCATTATAGCCTTCAATGTTTCGTTTACCGGCTCGTGATAAGACCTCATAGCGCCGGTCCATTTCTGTGACTGCCCATTTCAATGAGTTTATCGTTTTTTCAACGTCAGTAATCACTGGTGTGAGCAAATGCGGAATACCATTATAAACAGACAATTCCACGCGCTTCGGATCGACCATGATGAATTTCAAATCATCTGGTGAATTTTGATACAACAGCGATACAATCAAACTATTGATACCAACTGATTTTCCAGAACCGGTTGCACCAGCAATCAGAACGTGCGGCATTTTGTTCACCGACACCATTGCGGTTTTGCCAGAAACATCACGACCAATACAGAACATGAGATTATCTTCCCGTTTTTTGAATTCTTTTGATTCCAATAAATCACGCAAACGCACAGTCGCGGTTGTTTTGTTTGGCACCTCAATACCAACTTGTGACTTCCCTGGAATTGGGGCTTCAATACGAATTGGATGCGCTGCAAGTGCAAGTGCAAGATCGTTGCTGAGTGATGTAATCTGTGTCAGCTTCACTCCTTGCGCCGGCTTTAAGGCATATTGCGTCACCATTGGACCAACGCTCACCTCTTCCATTTCAACGTCAATCCGGAAATTTTCAAACGTCGACCGGATCTTTTCTTTGTTCCCTTCAATGTCACCACTCATTGGCTTATCTGTACTGCGCACCAACAAGTCAAGCGGCATGTCGATTTTTTTACGGCGACGTTTTGGTGCTTGTGGCACAAACTCCAGCTGTTCCATTGCATCTGGATCGCCAGATACTTCTCCAGTTCGTTCAGCAATTTCGGCTGAGGTAAAAGTCGGAGTTTCTACATCATCTTCTTCTGCGAGCTCTTCATCAATTTCTTCATCCAACAATTCTTCATCCTCATCCCACTCATCTTCTTCTGTGCCATCATCGAGTGTGTAGCCATAGCGTCGCGCTGTAATTCGTTCCCGCAA
>JBIIKE010000023.1:0-9223 GCA_044233365.1 Bdellovibrionales bacterium
ATGCTGAACTATTCATTGAAGCGGATACAGCGGCGGCAATTGAAAAGGGTCTCGCACTCGCAACACAAACCGGCCATCCATTACTCATTACTGGCTCGCTGTATTTGGCTGGAAATATTCGCGAACATTGGATTAAAACTGACGACATTCTCACGCAACGGACGATGTTTCCAAGCACAGCTGCACAATCTCATATTTGACAACTGATTCAATTCGTGACTATAACTACATCCGTTATGGAAAAAACCTCAACCAAAACTGCGGCTCCAAAAAAAGCTGCCTCAAAAAAAACCACAAAGTCAAAACCAGCTGGAATCAAATTAGTCATTGTTGAGTCGCCAACGAAAGCGAAAACAATTTCACGCTTTCTGGGTCGTGGCTATAAAGTTGAAAGTTCATTTGGTCATGTTCGGGACCTTCCAAAAAGCCGCCTTGGTATTGATGTCGATGATCATTACACGCCGAAATATATTGTTCCAACGAAAGCGAAAAAGCGTGTCAGTGAGCTGAAAAAACTGGCAAAGTCTGCTCAAGAGATCTATCTCGCGACTGACGAAGACCGTGAAGGTGAACGCATTGGCTGGGACTTGCTTGAAATTCTCGCGCCGAAAAAAGGTGTCGCTGTTCATCGAATCGCGTTTCATGAAATTACCAAAGATGCAATTATGCATGCGCTCGAAAATCCACGTGCATTGGACATGGCTGTCGTTGACGCACAACAGGCTCGGCGCATTCTCGACCGATTAGTCGGTTATGAACTCTCGCCGTTTTTGTGGCGGAAAATATATCGTGGACTATCAGCTGGTCGTGTGCAGTCGGTTGTCGTGCGCATGATTGTCGAACGTGAACGTGAAATTCAAGCGTTTAACGCTGAAGAATATTGGACAATTGATGCACTCTTTGAAAAATCTGGAATTGAATTTGAAGGCGCACTCCAAGCGATCGACGGCAAAAAAATCGACAAACTTGAAATCAAAGACCAGGCTGCAGCAGATAGCATCATGAAAGAACTCGTTGATGGAAAGTATGAAGTTGCAAGCATTGAACAAAAAGATCGAAAACGCGCTCCATCCGCTCCATTCAAAACCTCAACCTTGCAACAAGAAGCGAATAACCGTCTCGGATACTCTGCCAAACAAACTATGATGCTCGCGCAGCAACTCTATGAAGGTGTCAGTATCAGCGGTCAATCAACTGGCCTTATCACGTACATGCGTACGGACTCGCTCAACCTGGCTGACAAATTCCTCGGTGAAGCAGAAAGCTTTATTAAAGAAACCTACGGTGAGAAATACGCGAACCGCACCACCTACACAACAAAATCAAAAGGTGCGCAAGAAGCCCACGAAGCCATTCGGCCGACCGATGCAACGCTCACTCCAGAAATTGCAGCGCCCTACTTAAGTAGCCAGCAACTAAAGCTCTACACGCTCATTTGGTCACGGGCCGTTGGTTCACAAATGGCACCAGCCCAAACAAAAGCAACCACTGTTGATATTGCAACGGGCAAATACAGTTTTCGTGCCACCGGTTCTGAACTCTTATTCGATGGGTGGTTAAAGCTCTATCCAGACAAATCAAACGAAAAAATCCTCCCCCACCTCAAGCAAGGCGATGCTGTGAACGCCACACAAGTCACGCCAGTCCAGCATTTTACTGAACCACCAGCGCGTTATACTGAAGCGGCGATTGTGAAAGCACTTGAAGAAAAAGGGATTGGCCGTCCATCAACCTATGCACCAACTTTGGCAACAGTCCAAGCCCGTGGCTATGTTCGCAAAGAAGAGCGCAAACTGATCCCAGAAGAAATTGGTTTTCTCGTGAATGATTTATTAGTTGAACACTTTCCGAATATTGTTGACTATGACTTCACAGCCACCATGGAACAAGGCCTCGACGATATTGCCGACGGCTCCAAAGAATGGGAACCACTCATTGACGATTTTTACAAGCCATTTAAAAAATTGCTTATGGAAAAAGATGAAGAAATTACGAAAGAAGATATCGTTCAAGACACGACTGACGAAATCTGTGACAAGTGCGGCAAACCAATGCAAATCAAAATGGGCCGGTTTGGAAAATTCTTGGCCTGCACTGCGTATCCGGAATGTAAAACGACGAAACCACTCGGTGAAGACGGCAAAGCTGCGCCAGAAGAAAAAATTGATGTACAATGCGAACTCTGTGGTAAACCAATGGTGAAAAAACGCGGACGCTTCGGCGAATTCCTCGGCTGCAGCGGCTACCCTGATTGTAAAAACATTGTCAGTATTGAAAAGAAAACTGGCGTCACCTGCCCACTCTGCAACAAAGGCGACATTATTGAAAAACGTAGTAAACGCGGCAAAATATTCTACGCCTGCAACCAATATCCAGAGTGTAAAAATGCGTATTGGAGCAAACCGACGGGTGAAAAATGCCCGACCTGTGGCAGTCTCCTGGTATATGGCGCAAAAAACACCATTCGCTGTTCAAGTAAAGAATGTACGTTTAGCAAAGAAAATGACGTTCAAGATTAGCAGATTCTTGCAAACTTGAGGCCACGGGAGTAGACTGCATTTCATGACGGAAATCGATGATTCCTCTATTATTCGCACACATCGCGATGCTACTATCGATGATATTATTCGAGTCGTCCAAAAAAACCACTCTGATATTGATGTAGCGGAAATTCGACGTGCCTATGAATTTGCTGTTGATGCTCATGGCGAGCAAAAACGAAAATCTGGTGATTCCTACATTGTCCACCCACTTGCCACTGCCCTCTTTTTAGCTGAGCTCAAGATGGATCAATCGACTGTTATCGCTGGCTTATTGCATGATGTTCCAGAAGACACCGCTGTATCAATTGAGGATGTGAAAGAAACGTTTGGCGAGGAAGTTGCCTTTCTTGTTCAAGGTGTCACCAAGCTCGGTCAACTCAAATATCGTGGCGAAGATCGCTATGTTGAAAATCTACGGCGTATGTTTTTGGCGATGGCGCAAGATGCGCGTGTGATTATGATTCGATTTGCTGACCGAATTCACAACCTGCGCACACTCAGTGCTCTCCCTCCAGAAAAACAACAACGCATTGCGCTCGAGAGCTTGGAAATTTATGCGGCAATTGCAAACCGTCTTGGCATGGGTGAGCTTAAAGGAATTATTGAAGATTTAGCATTTCCCTATGTCTATCCAGAAGAATATGAATGGATCACCAAGCAAATGGATTTGCAATGGAAACAAAAAGAAGAATTTATTGCTGAATTTGTTGATTATTTAAAACAAGAGTTTGATGATCGCGATGTAGAGTTTGTCGCCATGCATGGTCGACGTAAACATTTATATTCACTGTACAAAAAATTAATCAAAAATAATCGGGACACGAGTAAAATTTATGACATGGTCGCGGTACGCGTGATTGTACCGTCGATTGCAAAATGCTACGAAACTCTTGGTATTATTCATGAAATTTGTAAGCCACTCAAAGGTCGAATCAAAGATTACATCAGCCAACCAAAACCGAATGGCTATCAGTCACTCCACACAACCGTTTTTTCACCCGCTCGCTTTGCCACCAATGAAATGTATGCCGAAATTGTCGAAATTCAAATTCGGACACCAGAAATGCATCAAGAAGCCGAGTTCGGCATTGCCGCGCACTGGCAATATAAAGAAGGGAGAAAAAATGTTGACCCACGCATGAATTGGATGAAAGAAGTAGTTGACCTTCAAGAGAATGTTACTGACACTCACCAATTACTAGAAACACTCAAAATCGATTTGTTTCAAAATACCATTTTTGTATTTACACCAATTGGTGATGTGATTGAACTGCCAGAAGACTCAACCGCTGTTGATTTTGCCTACAAAATTCATTCTGACCTCGGGAATAAATGCTCAGGCGTCAAAATCAATGGCCAACAAGCAAGTCTTAGTGACCCACTCCATAGCGGCGATGTGGTAGAAATTATGATTAATCCATCTCGGACCGGACCATCGGCTGGTTGGTTATCGTTTGTCAAAACCACTGGTGCGCGGCAACATATTCGACAATATGTGAATAAGAAAAATGGCCACTTTTTTGAACGGCTTGGTTTTATGCGTAAAAAATCAGACCGAGACTAATTCAAGCTAAGAGTTGCTTCACTAAGCGTTTTAAATCATCACTGGCATAGGCATCAATCACAATTTGAAAGCGACCTTTGCCGCGAGTACGAATTCCCACTTTCGTTCCGAGTTTTTTCTGTAACGCTTCTTCAATATCTGCAATATCGCGTGACTTCGAGCCAGCTGGTTTTCGGCGTGAGCCCTGACCTTTTTGAATCGCGACAATTTCTTCGAGTTCACGCACACTCATCGCAGCGCCAGATGTCATCTGTTTAAATAGTTGTTTTTGTTCAACTGCTGATGGTAAGCCTAATAAAATCTTGGCGTGCCCTTCTGTGATGCGTCGCTCTCCCAAGGCGTGCTGAATCTCTTCTGGTAATTCCAAATAGCGAACAACATTGGCAAACGTCGAGCGCGCAATTCCGAGTCGTCGCGCCGCATCTTCTTGCGTTAAGCCAAACTCGTCTGACAACTGTGCATAACTCATCGCCCGTTCAATCGGATGCAGGTCTTCACGTTGAATATTTTCAATTAAGGCCAATTGCAACCGCTCCAGCTCCGACGCCGTCCGCAAAATCGCGGCAATTGTCGGTTTTTTCAATAATATATGTGCCCGCAACCGGCGCTCACCTGCAATTAATTCATAGCGATCACCTTTTTTTGTGACGATCACAGGCTCCAATAATCCATGTTGTTCAATAGAATCAGCGAGTTCATGCAAAGCGCGTTCATCAAAATGGGTACGCGGCTGATAGGCATTCGTTTCAATGCTCGAGATCGGTAGTTGTAAAATTGATGAATTTGCCACAAGTTCTAAATCTGGATTACTGGCACGACGCTCCGCATCAGTATTCACAACAGATTGTTTTGGTGGAATCAAAGAACTCAGTCCGCGGCCAAGACCGCCTTTCATTTGTGTCATACGTTTGTATCGTTAAATTCATTGACAGAATCCAAAATCGCTTCACGCGCTTGCACTGGATCATCATAATTCAAGTCTGGTTCCGGAATTTCCAACTGACTCTCTTCAGCAACTTGCTGCAACACTTCACGCGGATTAATGTGCGCCTCACGAATTAAAATTTCCCGTGCCAATTTCATATAGGCCTTTGCTCCATTCCCAGTTGGATCATACAAGGCAATCGGCTTGCCATAAGAAGGAGCTTCAGCAAGGCGCACCGTGCGTGGAATAATCGTGCGGAACACGGTGTTTGGAAAATGTTTATACATATCTTCAAACACTGCGTGTGACAATCGATTGCGGCGATCATACATCGTCAAGACGGCACCTAAAATCTGCATTTCTGGATGTAAATATTCTTTCGTCAATTCAATTGTACGAAGCAGTTGCCCTAAACCTTCTAAGGCATAATACTCAGCCTGCACCGGGATTAAAATTTCATTGCCAGCCACAATGCCATTAATGGTCAACACACCGAGCGATGGTGGACAATCAATAATAATAAAATCATATCGATCTTCAACAATTCCGAGTGCGTGTCGCAACCGATGCTCACGCTGATCAACACTAATCAATTCAACTGACGCTCCAGCTAAATCAACATGCGCGGGCAATAAATCTAAACCCTCAATTCCAGTCGGAATAATCGCTTGATCCGTACTTGAGTTTTCAATTAACACATCGTAGACAGATGGATGCACGCTGGTCGGATCAAAACCCAGTCCCGAGGTCGCGTTGCCTTGTGAGTCAATATCAACCAATAACACACGCTTTTCAAGCAACGCCAAAGCCGCGGCGACATTCACCGACGTTGTGGTTTTACCGACACCACCTTTTTGATTTACTACTGAAATAATTCGAGCCATAGTCTGAACAGTATAACAAGAAATTGACATATTCGCTATTTTTGAGTATATTCCGTAAGCTAATCCTTTGCCGGAGTGGCGGAACTGGCAGACGCACACGACTCAAGATCGTGCGGGGAAACCCATGAGAGTTCGACCCTCTCCTCCGGTACACGTTGCATTCAACTGCAATTTCTGTTATAGTCGTTTTTGTATCTGTTCTACACAGCACATCAGCACTGAATCATTCAGTTTTGATGCGCGGGGTAGAGCAGTCTGGCAGCTCGCCTGGCTCATAACCAGGAGGTCGCTGGTTCAAATCCAGCCCCCGCAACAAGATACCGTCTTTTATGACACTGACTACCCATGCAGCCGCAGGAATCGTCGTCGCCTATTGGACACAGGATCCACTGACTGGTTTTTTAGTCGCAATCATTTCACATTTTATTCTCGACATGATTCCGCATGGCGATGAATTTTTGTATTGGCGCCTAGCGCACAACTTGCACGATCCCTTTGCCCGCCGCATTGCAATTGCAGATGGCTCTGCCACTATTGTTTTGATATTAGTGACATTATTATTCAAAAATAATCCTCAAAATGATTTGATTATTTGGGGAGCGCTTGGTGGTGTGTTGCCTGATTTATTAATGACGCTGTACACACATATTCAATTTAGCGTCTTCCCAACTGCCGTGCCTGGGCTGCGAAAATCAATTGCTGAAAGTCTCTTCAAAATTATTGGGCCGTTTCAAACATTTCATGGTTGGTGCCATGATTTGATTCGAACTCCAATTCGTCTGATGCAAGGGTATATTATCCAAGTACTCTTTCTTGGGTGGTACGCATTTTTCTTTCTCGCAAAATAATACCTGAGATCGGTCAGCTTAATATAACTCCCCACTCACAATCCGTTGAAAGGTTTCCTGATCTTTTTCTTGAACGTGTTGAATTTCACCGAGTAGGATATCTGGATTTTCGAGCAACATTTTGGCCTTGTCTTTATCAACTTCTTTCAATAAAAATTGGTCGTTCACCCGAACATTTGGACCAGTTTCACACTCACCTTGGCAATCTCCACCCGTGATCTGCAAATTTGGATAGACTGATTGAAACTGCGCGGCATACTGCTCATGCAAACGTAGCAAAATAGTTTTACTCCCCTTTTCTTGACACATTGGTGCCTGACACACGGCGATTGTTTTGAGCTCTATCATATGAGCAGATTGTGCCGTTATTTGTGGGTTTCGTCAAATGAACGTGTCTATTGTGATTGAGCAGGAGTAAATACATCAACCATAATTGTCGGCATGGCGTCTGGGCCTTCATATGGCAAGTTCGTGATATGAGAATACTGATCACTGCCACGTTTCGTGAGGAACAATTGCTCATCGACACGCACAATGAACCATTCTGGATTATCGCCCTGTTCCACCTGATAGACGTAGATCGAATTATAGCCAAATACACGTCGCCACTTCATCAGAGAAAATGTTTCGCCAGTGGCTGTCTTGTACATTTGAACGCGATGAGCGGCAAATGGATTTATTTGACCAGTTAACTTGTATGTATATGGTAAAGTGGAATCAATTATATAATCGCGATCGAGCATCATTCCACCTTCCTGATTCACCGGAATCATCAGCGGTCCATAGTCTGCGGTCAACGAATACGATTCAAATTTCTTATCACCTAATGTGTAACGAAAACGTGCAAGTTGCGTCAAGACGCCTTCTTGTTCTTTTTGCACAATGACAAAAGCGGTATGCGGGGTATTTTTCTCCCACTCAATAGATACATACGCCGCATCATCATTCTTTATCGCATCATCAATCGGCAAATCAGCTTTTTGAATAACCTGACTGGTATTATCAGAACGATTCCACAATACATACAACGACTCACTCTGGCCATCTGCTGGATATGGATTTGAATACCCACCAACGAGCAAGACTTGTTGTTCATCTGGTGATAACGAAACTACTCCCCCGCAATAAACATCCGTAAAATCTTTTTCTTTTGGCACAACTGAGCAAGCATCTGGTAGTTGCACTTCTTGTAATGCACCGTCTTTCGATGTAAACCACTGCGACTGAGTTGCACCATCTTGATTACTACTCATTATAATAAATTGTTCATTATTCCAAAACCGAGCAATACTGTACCAGCCCCTTTCGAGAGCAGGTGGTGTTTTTTGTACAACAGTCCCATCAAGTGAGACAATTTGTGAAGAACCACCATCTAAATTGCCATGATTTTGAATCAGGACGAGTGCATCTTTTGGTGGATTTTCTAATTGATCAAACGGTACAGCGCCATGAATTGGATCAAAAGCGGCATTTACCACAGCTCGCGTAATAAGAAGGAGTGTGACAACCACAATCAAGCCAACAATACTGGAGTAAAAACGAAAACGATTAGAATAAGTCATAGAATAGAATAATTATCGGCGGTTCTTTTGTTCGAATTTTTGAACTACTCGATATGGGACAGCAATGCCACAAAATATCGTGGGATACAGAATCAAGAATATAATCGAATAATAGAGTGAATCAAAACGCAATGCGGCACTTTCTGTATAGGAAGCTATTAATCGACTCACGACAAACACCAAAAAAAATACCAGCACTGGGACAATTGAAGCAATCACTGCATCAAAACTCTTCCAAAAGAGCTGCAAGCGTAAACGCGTATAGATGCCCATGCAAAACCCATATACTAGCCAGAGAAAGAAGAGTGTTGTCTCTACAACGTTAAATGAAAGAGTTGAAATAAGTCGATTACCTATTGCAATAAACACAAAAACGAAGACAAATAGACCTACAGCTTGCAAAAAAAATAATAGTGCACCAGCCTGCATTACTTCGTCATAAAACAACGGACCGATCCACGGAATGCGCGAAAACTTTTGATTCGCAACAGTAAATTCTTTTCCACGTTGTTCTGGCTCACCAATCGCTGCAATAACCAATGCATCAATCTCCGTAGCATCTTTGCCATCAAAGTGCAGTTCGCGACCATAATCTTCCGCAAAGGCCGTGAGCTCACGTTTAATGTCATCGCGTTTATGTCGCGACAACTTGGATTTTTTTGCAATCGCATCAATATGCTGCTGCACGTTCAAACTTAATAGATACGGATTCATAAAATAGTATTACGCATTACGATTGAATTAACCGTAAACCTTTTAATAATGAATCAACTGCTTCGCTATACAGTTTCCATTCTTTTACCGCAACTCGCAGTTTTTTCTTGCCTTTTGCTGTAATACTATAGTATTTTCGGTCGCGACCATTTTCGGCTTGTGTCCAATAACTCTTCACATATT
>JBIIKE010000024.1:0-9201 GCA_044233365.1 Bdellovibrionales bacterium
AAGTGAAAACAACGCAAAAAAGTATTTCAGCAAAAAACTTTAAAAAACTGAACGACAAAAAAGTTCATGTGACTATTAAAGCATGTAATGAAGCTGGTTGTTCAGTTGTTGCGACAAAAACAAAAAGTTTTTAATAAAGATAGAGTCTAGGCACTTAAAAAGTCACCTACTTCAGGTGACTTTTTTCGAACACTGTATCGGTATGTTTGACAAAGTAGTCTGTTTGTGGTATCCATAATCGATTCTTTCTTCTGGTTTTATGCATGGTGGACGTGCATGTGAGCTTTCCAGAGCTCGAGCTATTGAAGAGGGAAACAGGAGTTTTTGAAGGATCACTTGATCCAAAACTCTCTCAATAGTTAACCAGTTACAATATACTAATGACAAACGAACAACAAACCTTCGCTGATCTTGGGCTGCATGAGGCAATCATGAAGCTTTTGACAGCACGAGAAATTACAACCCCAACCCCAATTCAAGCCCAAAGTATCCCGGTCATTTTACGTGGCGAGGACGTTTTAGGAATCGCGCAAACTGGAACCGGAAAAACACTCGCATTTTTATTGCCAGTCTTGCAGCGCCTGCTCGAACAGGATGTCAAAGACCGCAAAAAATTTGAACAAGTCTTAATCATGGTGCCAACGCGTGAGCTTGCATCGCAAGTGCAAGAAACCATGCAGTGGTTTCAACGTGAATTTCATGTGTTCTCAACCGTGATCGTCGGTGGTGAATCCATCGGCAAGCAAATTAAAGAAATTCGTCGTGGGCAGCAAATTTTGGTGGCAACACCTGGTCGAATGATCGATCATTTGCAGCAAGGAACCATTCAATTAAAAAATACACATACGGTGATTTTGGATGAAGCAGATCGCATGTTTGATATGGGTTTTGCGCCACAAATTAAACGTGTCTTCGAATATTTACCAAAAGCAACAGCGCGTCAGACATTATTGTTTTCTGCAACAATGCAGGAGTCAGTGACTCGTCTGATTCGTGAGCAGATGAAAGAGCCGGTGCGTATTGAAGTGTCAATTCAAGGTTCAACAAATGCAGATGTCTCTCAAGAAATTGTGGTACTTGATAATGCACATCGCCAAGGTGCGTTGCTCGAATTATTGCGCGGCACAGAAGATGCTGTATTACTGTTTTCTCGAACAAAGCATCAGGCAAAAAAACTTAAACAGTTCTTGAAAGATAAAGGCTTTAAAGCGGAAGAGTTACATGGCAACTTGTCACAAGCACAACGTAAACGAGCGATTGAAGCCGTGCAAAAAAAGAAATCACGGATTTTGGTCGCGACCGATGTTGCAGGACGCGGTATCGATATTCCGCATATTGGCCTTGTAATTAATTACGAATTGCCGGATAATCCAGAGGATTACGTGCATCGTATTGGACGGACTGGCCGCGCAGGAAAATCGGGTCGGGCTGTCTCATTCGTTCTCACTGATCAACAAGATCTCTTACAACAAGTTCAACGCTTGATTAACGAACAAATTGCACAGACGCATTTGGAAACAGTTCCAACAGGACAATTGTTACCAGCGGGCAGTTCTCGTGGTCGTCGCACCTATGGCGGTGGAAACCGTGGCGGTAGTCGCGGAGGCAGCCGTGGTAGTAGTGCAAGCAGTTCTGGCGGTGGTGGTGGATATTCTCGTGGAGGTGACTTCCGATCTGGTCCATCAAAATCACGAAACTTTCCAGCATCTGGCTCGTCGTTTAACAAAGGACGACGCAGTTCAGGTGGAGCAGCTGGCGGACGTTCTGGAAAGCGAAGTTATGGAGCAGGCAGTGGCGGTGGGCGAACGAATAATCATTCACGATCTCGTTCAGCACAATCACCATCACGCACTGCTGCATAAGCAGAATATTGAGTACGGTAGGTCATTTAATATCATAAGTTATAGAGTTTTTATGGCAAAAAATCTTTTTGTCGGAGGCATTGCCTTCAGTTCAACAGACGAAACATTACACGCAGCGTTTGCAGAAGCAGGCAACGTTGTATCTGCAAAAATTATCATGGATCGAGACACTGGCCGTTCACGCGGATTTGGTTTCGTTGAAATGGCAACTGAAGAAGAAGCGCAAGCTGCGATTCAGATGTGGGACGGGAAAGAGTTAGACGGTCGCGCGATTGCAGTGAAAGAAGCACAACCAAAACAATAGTTTCATTGCTGTTGTAAACGGCAGAGACGCAAAAAACACCGTATCGATTCTTTCAATGATCCGGTGTTTTTTGTTTTTATTATTGGCTAGTGCCAGTGATTTTCTTGTGCTACACTAGGTTCTATCTATGAAACAGTTTGCCGAAAAAGATGCGCTCTACATCCGTTCACTAACGCAGTGGCATCAATGGTTGCAGAAAAATCACACACAAAAAACCGGCGTGTGGGTGCTGCATGACACAAAGGAAGCGCGCACAATGACATACGAGCAAATGCGAGACGAAGCATTGTGTTTTGGGTGGATTGATAGCGCGGTTCGTAAATCAACTGCTCCGAATAAGAGCCTGGTGTACATGAGTCCTCGAAAGCCAAAAAGTAATTGGTCAAAAGTGAATAAGGCAGTAGTTGCACAGCTGATCAAAGAAAAGCGGATGCAGCCTTCGGGTCTTGCGATGGTGAAACTCGCAAAGCGCACGGGCACGTGGACAGCGCTTGATGATGTAGAAAAAGGTGTTGTCCCAAAAGATCTAGCAGCGGCGTTCACAAAAGCAGGCTCAAAAGCTGCGGCCTATTTTGCGGCATTCCCACCAAGTACCAAAAGAGGAATTCTTGAATGGATTCAGTCAGCAAAAAAAGCTGAAACACGAGCAGAGCGTATTACAAAAACAGCAACGCTCGCGGCAAAAAACCAACGAGCGAATCAATACGAAAAAAAGTGATCGTTTTATTTTTTTGATTCTTTAGACAGTCCGGTCATCACCATATAGAGCAGTAATCCTAGAGGGCCGGACATCAGTGTAAAAAATAGAGCAATGCGCAGTTTCCAGACGTTGGCATTATTTTTAATCGTGTGTAGCCACAAAAATCGACCAACAAATAAATCCCACACAAGAATATGCAGCCACACCAGTGTGATGCCAAAATCATTGCTCAAGAGCGCGACGATGCTGTCTAATTGCGGATTTGCAACAGCAGGGAGAATGTCGCCAAAGGCTGGAAGAATAAGAACGGTGTAAATCACGGCGAGTGGAATAAATTGCCAATACCCGCGATTGAGCTTGTGGGTCAGATTGCTGTGCGGCGCAATAATCATCGTCAGCCAAAAAGGTAAGACAATGATGTTGATGATTTGAAAAATGAGAGTGTAATTCATGGTGTGTTTTATTATTTCTATTACTCACATTGTCGCACAGGAGAGCGCTGTCTCGCAAGAGCTGCTTGCATGATTCGTGCCATTTCGATAGGGTAAGTATCCAACTGACATACGGAGGATATAATGTCTTGGTTTAACAACGCAGACCTTTTGCGGATTGCGGCGACGCAGCCGGCGGCGGTTTCCGCGGCCCTCGGATTTATCCGTGGACTGCAAGAGGCGCGCAAGCTGCCGGCAGTAGCGATTCGGCAGATCGCTGAAAACGCCGAAGCGCTTGCTCAGCTCGGTGCGCACCCGAGTTATAGTGTCTCGGATTTGCTGCGAGTTGTGCGCTGGCTTGTGCACATTGCAGACGATCCGGATTCACTCAGAGACTTCCTGCAAAAAATGCGGGCGGATCTGGGTGAATGATTTTCTATTGGAATGACAATATTTATGATATGCTGTATCACATGATTACAACATATCTTTTTTACATCATCTTTTTCCTCAGCGGCATTGGTGTTGCGATGCTCCAGAGACGTATTATGCGCAACATGAAAATTCGCGCTAAGCAGCCACTGAGCGCAGGACACAAAAATATCGATCTGAAAGGTCGGCTTTTGCGTGGTTCAATCGCGCTGGCGTGTGTTGTGTATGGCGTTTGGTTTGATAGCAACATCGCAATGATTGGAGCTGGATATGCGGCTTATGAAACTGTCGCAACCTGGTGCGGCTTTTATGCGCTGATCGGCCGAAATACCTGCCCGCTGTAGCACTGTTGTTTTTTGTAGCTCATAAAAAGATTTGAAGCATAGCTATTTAGCAGTGTGTTCATGCCGATTGACATAGGGCACAATTTTTTCTATATAGAGTGTTCACCCAATACATTCATTGGAGTTTGACGTGAGCAAGTGCAAGTATTGTGGTAATAAGCATAAGGGCGCGATTCCAATTGGTTGTGGAAAGAAGGGTCGGCAACATCGAGATCAGGTTGACCCGCAAGATCCAAGAAAATGTCCTGGGCATGGTAAATACCCTGGACGATCTGCACGCCTTAAACGTGAGGAAGCCCGCCTCAAGCATGGGGAGGCACATCAATATGAAAAAAAATAACCTCCATTTAAAATTGCTTGACGATTGTGCGAAAAATCGGTAAATATGTCCCTTTGTCCGCGTGGTGCGGCAAACAGCGCCCACTTATGGGCGAGGAGGACGATTGATCGAATTCAGCCTTGGCGTTCAAGGTTTGTGGGTGGTGGGCTCCAAGGAGAAGCCCGGCCCCGTCCAGCGGAAGCCCGGCCCCCGTTTCCACCGAGCCCGACCTGGGCTCCGGCGGCGGTAGATCCGCCAAGAACCAGCCAGTGAAGGCGCGGCAGAAGTTTATTCTCGCCGCGCCCCTCGTCCTTAGTAGAGCATTTTACTGTATATCTTCTATTAAGGACGGAGTAAGAGAAAACAGCTGACTTGATTGACAATATCCGGTTTTTTATAGTATAGTTCGAAGCGAAATGCTGCTATTTGTCAGCGCTTTTTTATTATCAATCTCTATTCGTTAAATCTGCCCCCTTATGTCCGCTATTCGAAACGTTGCGATTATCGCCCATGTCGACCATGGAAAAACCACTCTTGTCGATGCATTGCTCACGCAATCACAATCACTCAATCACAAAGAATCAGAACACACAGAATTATTGATGGACAATAACGATCTTGAACGTGAGCGTGGAATTACGATTTTTAGTAAAAATGCCGCATTGCAATGGAAAGACACAAAGGTAAACATCATTGATACTCCAGGCCATGCGGACTTTGGTGGGGAAGTAGAACGTGTATTGTCGATGGCAGATGGTGCGTTATTGCTTGTTGATGCACAAGAAGGACCAATGCCGCAAACGCGTTTTGTATTGAAAAAAGCTCTTGCGATGAAACAACGGATTATTGTCATTGTGAATAAAGTTGATAAACCAGATGCGAATCCACAAGAAGCAGTGAATCGAACATTTGATTTGTTTGTGGAACTTGGTGCGGATGACGCAACCCTCGATTTTCCAATTGTCTACGCGTCAGCGATTCAAGGAAAAGCGGGATTAGAAGAGGATATCAATTCAATGACAGACATCACTCCAATTTTGGATGCAATTTTGGAATATATTCCGCAGCCACAAGGTGACCCAGAAGCCCCATTGCAAATTCGTATTACATCAATTTCTGCAGATGCATTTAAAGGTCGTATTAGTACTGGCCGTATCCATAATGGAAAAGTAACCGCAGCGCAACCATTGATGCATATCGCGCGCGATGGCAAACAAACGCAAGTCAAAGTGACATCGCTGATGGCAGCACAAGGTCTTGGAAAGGTAGATATTACAGAAGCAGTTGCTGGTGACATTGTTTCAATTGCGGGTATTACGGATGCGGCAATTGGTGACACTCTCGCTGAAGTGAGTAATCCAGTTGCATTGCCAGTGGTTGCGATTGATGAGCCGACGGTTCGAATGACATTCATGGTGAACACATCTCCATTTGCGGGAACAGAAGGTGAGTTTTCTACCAGTCGCCAAATTGAACAACGCTTGATGAAGGAATTAGAAACAGATATGGCACTCCGCGTTGAAGCAAACGGATCTGGTGAGTGGTTGGTATCTGGTCGTGGTGAATTGCATCTTGCGATTTTGATTGAACGTCTGCGTCGTGAAGGGTTTGAATTCCAAGTGAGTAATCCAACGGTTATTACAAAAGAAGTTGATGGCAAAACACATGTGCCGTTTGATCGTGTGACCATTGAAGCTCCGGATGAATTTTCAGGAGCAGTGATTCAAAAACTCGGTTCACGCCGCGGTCAAATGCAAGAAATGCGAACAGTGAACGGCATTACATTTGTGGAATATGTTATTCCAACCCGTGGTTTGTTTGGCTACCGCAGTCATTTGCTGACAGACACCAAAGGTCTCGGAATTATGAACAGCTCATTTGAAGGGTATTTTCCAGATCCAGGTGATTGGGTTGAGCGTGAAACTGGCTCACTCGTTGCGCATGAAGCAGGTGATACTACGCTCTATGGTCTCACTCGATCACAAGATCGTGGTGTGTTATTTGTAGAACCAGGCGTGAAGGTGTATCGCGGCCAAGTGATTGGACAAAATGCACGTCAAGGTGATTTGGTTGTGCATGTCTGCCGTAAAAAAGAATTGACCAATATGCGTTCATCTGGTGATGGTGTTGCCGAAAATTTCCGTGTTCCAAAAAAGATGGATCTTGAAGCCGCGCTTGAATATATTGTTGATGATGAACTTGTTGAAATTACTCCAGAAAATATTCGCATTCGAAAGAAAAATCTCAACGTGAAATAATAGCGACTTGCACTCGGCGATGTTTTTTAGTATATATAGATAGTCTAACATCGCCTTGTGTATTCACGAGCTGTTACATGAAATGGTCACGCCCTTGCTGCGTGCATGTAATCAGCGATGACCGAATATATCATTACAACCGGCCAAGACGCTGGTTTATTTTTTGTACAAAAAATTATGCATAATGCACACACGAAGCCGTCAGAGATCATAGTAAAAGAATTGAACACCGACGAGCATAAAGGACTTGACGCTGCGCAAGTCACGCGCTCACGAGAAACCTCTGGTCAAAATATTCTACCAGAAGGCAAAAAGGTTCGTTGGTATCACCGTTTTGCAAAGCAGTTTTTGGATATCTTTGTTGGTATTCTTGTGCTCGCTGGAATCATTGCGTATCTTGCGGGTGATTTAAAGGATGCGATTATTATTGCGATTATTATTCTCCTCAATGCAACGTTTGGTTTTTTGCAAGAACAAAAAGCTGAACAAGCAATAGCAGCATTGCAAGCGTTGTCTCAAGACAGTGCGACGGTCTTGCGTGGTGGTGAAACGCAGCGTATTGCGGTTTCAGATGTTGTTGTTGGTGATATTTTGCTACTGGAGTCTGGAGATACCATTGCCGCTGACGCGCGCGTATTACAAGCAACGCAGCTCCGCGTCATTGAATCAGCACTTACTGGCGAGTCACAAGCAGTGAGCAAACAGGCGGATGTGATTATCGCACTTGATGCACCACTCGGAGATCGCTTGAATATGCTCTATAAAGATACGAGCATTGCTGAAGGTCGAGCAACGGCTGTTGTTGTCGCAGTTGGAAAAGACACAGAAGTTGGAAAAATTTCAACTCTTCTGCAGCAAACAGTTGAGAAAAAAACACCACTTGAGCAAGAGTTGCATCGTATTGGAACGTGGTTGACCGGCTTTGCTATTTTGTCTGCGGGAATTATCTTTCTCAGTCTTGGAGTGCGTGGAGATGGTGGTTTTCAAGCCGCTGCGCTGACTGCTATTTCACTTGCTGTTGCGGTTGTGCCAGAAGGTATTCCAGCAGTTGTGACAACAGTACTGGCAATTTCAGTTGCGCGTCTCGCGAAAAACAACGCGATTATTCGAAAGTTGTCTGCGGTTGAAACACTTGGTGCGGTATCAGCTATTTTGACCGATAAAACAGGAACGCTCACAAAAAATGAAATGACTGTTCTGGGTTTGATGACACCAGATAATGAGTATGACTTTGCTGCAGGGGTTGTGACAACTAAAGCGGGCGAGGCTTTTATGCCTGCAAAAGATACTGCTGCAGATCCATTGAATCAATTATTTCTCGCAATGGTGCTTTGTAATAACGCGTCTTTGCAAGAGGATGGTCAGCACATTGGAGATCCAACAGAAACCTGTTTATTAGTCGCGGCGCAAGAGTATGGCATGTCACTTGTTGATTTGAATGCGCGACATCCGCGGACCGCAGAGCTTCCATTTAACTCTGAGACAAAACGCATGATTGTTGCAGTAATGGATGAAGATGCAGGCGATATGGTCTGTTTTGTGAAAGGCGCGCACGAATCTGTTGTGGCATTATGCGCTGATGCGACACCAGAGCAACAAGCGGCAGTTGAGGCACAGACGGCTCTTGGAAAACGTGTTTTATCATATGCGATGGCGCGGATTCCAAAAGAAGCACATACAACAACAGAAGTTGAAACACTGCTCACAGATGTTGAATATTCATATCTTGGTGCAACAGTCGCGATTGATCCGCTGCGCGATGAGGTGATTACTGCTGTACAAGAAGCGAGCCGGGCAGGGATTCGGAGTATCATGATTACTGGTGATCATCGCCTGATTGCAACAACTATCGGAAAACAGTTGGGTATTATTACAAATGAAGAGCAGGTGAGAGACGGTTCGCAATTAGTCGACGCGTCACAAGATGATTTAAAAGAGTTACTGGAAACAGTATCTGTGTTTTCTCGTGTCTCTCCAGAGCAAAAATTGTTGATTGTGAAAGCGATGCAAGAGCGTGGGAATATCGTTGCTGTCACTGGAGATGGGGTGAACGATGCGCCGGCAATTAAGACAGCAAATATTGGTGTTGCGATGGGTGTGACTGGAACAGATGTGACAAAACAGGTTGCTGACATGGTGTTGAAAGATGATAATTACGCAACGATTGTTGAAGCAGTCCGACAAGGGCGTGGCATCTTCCAAAATTTTATCAGCTTTTTGCGCTATCAAATTTCTTGTAACGTGTCTGGTGTGATTACTGTGTTTGCAATTGTGATGGCAGGTTTTCCGGCGCCGCTTCTGCCGATTCATATTTTGTTGTTGAATCTTGCGTCAGAAACTGGACCATCAATTGCCCTTGGTCTTGAAAAGGCGCCAAACGATACAATGAAAAATCCACCACGGAATGCAAATGAACCGTTATTATCACGCAAGCGTTTAATTGGAATTGCGTGGGAGGCGGCTGTCATGGGCGCTGTTGCAATTACGGCGTACTTGCTGACAGAATCACGTGGATACGGCATTGCAACAACTGCGACATTGACGACGGCGT
>JBIIKE010000111.1:0-5347 GCA_044233365.1 Bdellovibrionales bacterium
TCTGCCATTTAGATGCAGCACCGACACTAAGCCCGCCCGTCCTGAAGGTGGTGACGTAGACGACCTCAGCTATATCTGCCGTCACTGCGGTCGCAGGTGGTGGCAATTCAATAGCCACTATCACTTTTGGAAAGAGGTGACTGAGCTCGAGGAATGGAATCAAATCCGTAGATGGCAGATCATGCTCAATGGAGGATTCGGCATGCCCGGTGATGGCCAGTGACCTCCCGACACAAAGCCTATCAAAGTAGCCCGCCTCGCGGTTTCATGGAAACTCGCTCGGCGGGCTTTCCTTTTATACACAGACTTCCCTTTTCCCGTCATACGCCAATCCCCACCCGATATGCTTCCCACATGACCGTTAGGTGGTGGAATCTATTTAAACTTCGGGAAGAGTTCTACTATTTTTGGTACTGTATCTACAAGCTGATTATCGAAGAGTAAGTATTGACCGAGCTCCTGAAAAGGCACCCACCGACACGCTCTTACCTCATCCTCTGTGAGTCTGATCTGGTCATCTAAACCAGTAAAAATAAAACCAAAAAAGTAACGTTTAGAACCTATATACTCTTCCCCGTCTTTTGTCATCTTTGGTGTTTTGAAAGTAGTAGAGACTGGCTGATTCGAGGCGCCGACCAACTGTAGCAATTCTTTCCCCAAGCCAAGTTCCTCATCTGTTTCCCGGTACACTGCTTGTTCAAGGTTTTCGCCGGGCTCTACCCCACCCCCTGGCACAGCAAAAAACTTCTCCTCAAATGAGCAGAGGTTAACTAGGAGAAATTCATCCTTATTATTCAAAATGAGAGCTGATACTCCTTCTCTGTACATGAATATGATAGTAGCAAAATTGATACTGGAGGGGAACTTTTAAGTCTATGACCTTGCGCACTATTTGATTTCTTTGAACAAATATTCTGTGTCGCGCAAATTTGCGATATTGGCCGAGACAACGTAAAAAGCCCTGAATGGGCTAGGAAAAGCGTACACAGGGCGCTTTTGGGGGGATATAGGCTAGATAGCTTACACAGGTGGAACTCCCGGATTAGCACCCTCAGAAAAATTTTTTGTATTTCCATTTACTACTTCGTTCACACGATCGTATAGAGGTAAAAGGTTACGTTGATATGAGTCAACCATTGCTAATAATCCTTCCTTATCCACCCACGGATATCTCTGAGTAAGGCCGTATGTCATATCAATAAACTTTTTATTTTCTGGTGTATAGAAATGGAAAAGTCGGCGCATTTCTTTGAAACTAGAAGTGTAGACTGTGTTATTTCCAATGATTTGTCCAAAAGCCATTCGGTATGCTCTCTTTGCTAAGTCACGAGCTATCATCGCAGAATGTCTAGATGGAGCAATATTAGGTTGAGCTTCAATCCACAAACGATGATCAGCAAGCCTACTCTTAAAATCACTATTGAGCAACCATACGAGCTTGAATGATTTATTTGGTAATGGATCGTACTGAAGCAAATCTAGACCAAAAATTCTCACACCGTCTGTCTTGCATATAAACCTTGCTCTCTCGTTCCCTTTAGCCATAAACTCAGACTGTGTAAATATTTGTGTATCTGCTGGTATACCCCAGGATTTGGCCGGTGCTTCTATGGCATCCTGTAATATATCCTTAGGAATTTCTGCGGTATCTTCAATAATAACTACCATGTTTAAATCAGAAAGCCCCATATTAAATTCTGCACGTGTCATACTTCCAGTTACATAAAGTGCTAAGAAATCTTCTTTAAGAGCCTCTTGAAGTAAGGCAGAGAGTTTTTTAAACATCTCGGCAGAAATTGAGTCAATGTCTGCTATGGTTCTAGTGCTTTGTAATGTTTTAACAGATTCAAGTAGAGACATGTATCTCATAAAAACTCTTTTACCGTTTACATCATCTGCTTTGGGAAATTTGTAATATTCTACAATAAACCTAGAAATACCATCCAGATTTAATTCTATAGCAGAGAATGTTTTTTGCATTTTGTCTTTTGTATCTTTATGCCACACCTCAAGGTTTTTCTTACCCTTTTCTGCAATCATCTCTTTGCCAAATTCACTCAAATTCATTTTCATTTCAGGTTTTAAAAGTGATCGGAGATGTTTAGCTTGCGAATATGATTCTATACCAGTAAGAGGGTTCTTATAGTGATGGTAGTTTATTCTTTTTTTGAGCGATATAGCAATTGGTCCTTTATGCGTAGTGTCATCCCATTCACCAAGTATCTCAATGAGACCTTTGATTTTTTTGATTCGGTTACTCTTATCTTTTAGAAGCTTACTGAGCTTTACGTCATTTTCATGTTTACTTGAATATTTCTCCTCTGGATTCGTAATTGCGTCTATAAGCTGGCAAAGCTTGTCTTTTAATTGATGTACCAAGTCCAAAAAATAACCCTGATGATACATGATGTAGTCCTCTGGGTTAACATCATGAGTTTTTAGAAAAGTGTCATCAGGCAGAATATCGATAAATGATCGTGTCATCTTTATCTCTAATAATACTCTCTCAATATCGTAGAAATAGCTTGAGGCTGTTTGCCAGCGCGAATAACCCTTAGCGACATTACTCATCGCTTCGTTGTGTGGTTGACGTATGTCGCCCTTGATATTAGTTATCAGGAGTCCAGTTTTTAATCTATCGAACCACTGCATCTATTATATTTTTTGAAAGACAAACAGGTGTTCATGCATTATCAGCAAGAAATTGGCATCCTTCGACTTGGTTACCCAGAAACCTGTAGCTTTACAATTGAATTGTCTTTTTATTATATCTTCCTTGAGAAGTAATCCTGATTTTAGAAAACGGTCCATTACCCTGTAGGCAAGTGGTTGGTACATTTTCTTTCTTCTTGTGTCTCCCATGAGAATGGCACAAAACTTACCAGGTTTTAGGACCCTATAAAATTCTTTTGCCACCTTTTCCATTTCGTCACAAAAGGTATCGATGTCACTGATATTTGACAGGTCATCTACCAACTTTCCATCACTGTATTTTATGATATCAACATATGGTGGATGAGTGAGTACAAAGTCCACGGTCTCATCCTTTATCTTGGATAAATTACGAGAATCCCATTTAAAACCTCTTTGCCATGATTTATTATCAACTTTAAAATCGAGGGCTTTCTTTGTACGATCAAGCGCCACCTGATTTACATCAGAATAAATAATATTTCTATTTAAAATCTTTGCCTCAATAGCGGTAGTACCACCACCAATCATTGAATCAAGCAAAACATCACCTTCTTTTGAATAGCGAAGAATTAAGTTGCGAGCTACTTCAGGGGACCAGTTGCCACGCCAGTCAGATGTGTGAGTTGCCCAGTTACCACGACGAGGAAAAGCCCAGACTGATGTACATTCTAGTTCAAATTCTTCTGGATGTAACTTTAATTCCTCATTTTTAGCTTTCATTAGTAAGATGCGACAAATCTAATTCGGACACAACATTATTGTTTGTATAATTCTTTTTAAAATAAAAAGCTCTTCTTCTAACTTTAATAATACCGCCATTACCATCAGGGGCATCAGTTACATCTTTATTGTTCTTACCTTTTGTTTTTGGTTCAATGTATGTACCCATGGAACATGAAAGTTTGTCTCCATTTCCTTGAACAATATAAGACTGAATAAATTCCCAATCTTGTTTAAATATTTTTTGCTTTTCATTATCAGGGACGTCAATAAACCAATCAACCAGAACATACTGGTCTTGCCCTAGTCTTTTTTTAGTTTTAGCATCTCTTGGCACACCGTATACTATCCAAAAAATTGTCTCTATCTTATCTCTTATTTTTGCCGTCTCCCACGTCTCTTTTGCAACATCCATGAAATTTATCATCTTGATCTGAGTAGGTTCTTTCACTTTTAGATTGTGTAGCTGTATTGGTAGGACCTTAATTTCAACCCTCAAATCTTCTAGGTCAGCAAGTGGTGATCCGTTATTGGTTAAACCAAGAAGATTTTCAAGAATTAAACCAGACGCACCTTTTTTAAGATGAGAGTGCTTTTCAATACCTAAACCAGTAAGTATTTCTCCAATTGTTTTTCCTTTATTTTTCTCAATAATATCTATATATTTTTGAAGGGCCTTTAGTTTTGTACTTGATAGCATATTTAGTAATTTGTTACGAGAACCTCACTAATCTTTCCTCTACCTGATCCTTTTGAATTAATCGCCCGACCTGCTTCTACCTTATTGATTTGTATTCCTTTAAAACCTGAGTATATCTCATTAATAAATGGTGTATCTGAGTTTGAAAGCATGACATAGCAACCTCGCTTATGTAGCTCGAGGACCGTATCTCTAAGCTCTATTTGTTCTTTATCAAGGAATGATTCAGCTGTGTACGATGTGAAAGATGCCGTCTTACTTACTGGGTAGTAGGGTGGATCAAAATAGACAAAATCTCCCTTTTTAGCTTTCTTTAGGACCTCTTTATAGTCCTGATGTTTTATTTCTATTCCCTGAAGAGCTTTAGAAACTTTCTTGAGGTTGTCTTCATCGCAGATCAAAGGATTAGTGTATTTACCGTAAGGTACATTGAATCCACCTTTACTGTTCACTCGATACATCCCATTGAAACAGGTTCGGTTAAGGAATATAAAGCGTGAGGCAACATTTAAATCACTCAATTTACCTGGATCTTGAGCACGAATCTTTAAGAAGTACTCCTTTTCGGTTTTATGCTTCTTGAGTGATGCAATAAGTCCATCTACATCATTTTTGATGATGTTATATGTAGTAACTAGTTCTTTGTTTAAATCAGAGAGGAATCCTCTTTCAGGAAGTAGATCAAAAAAGACCGCACCTCCGCCGACAAACGGCTCAAAATATCTACCGGTCGTGATATCAAATAATTCAGGTGGATATAAATTCAATTTTCTAAACTGTGTAAGTAGTTGTCTTTTACCACCGACCCATTTCACGAATGGTTTTGGCTTTTCGGCGATAATTTTAGCCACATCTTCAAATAGATTTTTCTTATCAGCAAGAGAATATACTCTATATGCGAAGATAGCATTTACATCAAATTTATTCTGTATTTCTTTTATTGCCTGCTGACTGGTCATATCAACCATGATATCACTTTGAAATAAAGTATTAAACACTGGTTTTGTTGTATAACAACATCTATCACCACACTACCCCACCACAAAATTCAACTGTTCCTCGGGAATACCGAGTGACCGGCCATGCTCAACAGCACTCTTCCAGGTTTCTTTTCGATCATACATAAATTCAAAGCTTTTATCCTTGAACACAGCAATCACCTCATTGCCATTCCAGAAATGCATATACCATTTACCAGATTTAATTGAGCGAGACACTCTCTCGATATCATCC